>JBFIHN010000044.1:0-13519 GCA_041601775.1 Acidimicrobiales bacterium | reverse complement strand
GTCTGCTCTCGCAGCGTGGAAGAGATGCCACCCGTCGACGCCATCGACCGAGTCGAGGACCGCCAGACCGGCGCCGGGACCGACCGCCTTCGCGACCGCAGCCGCCCGGTTCACCCGGACCACCGCCGTCGGCTGGAGTCGTTCCAGGATCCCGTAGAGCTCGGCGATCTGGGGCCAGTCGGTGGTCTCGTCCGACGCCGCCAACCCGTGGAGACAGGCAACGGCCGCCTGCACCTGGTAGGCGCCGACCTGGCGTCGCCGCAGCGCGCCCTCGACGACGGCCGCGGCCTCGGCGATCGCGGCGTGGTCCCATCGCGCACGGTCCTGGTCGGCGAGGAGCACGACATCGCCTGCGTCGTCCAGCCTGGCGTTGCGTCGTGCGTGCGTCGCCAGCATCAGCGCCAGCAGGCCCTGGCACTCGGGCTCGTCGGGCATGAGGTCCACGAGGAGTCGGCCGAGACGGATGGCCTCGTCCGCGAGGTCGACCCGGATCGGGATGGCGGCCGTCGACGAGTGGTGCGCCTCGGTGAAGACGACGTAGACGACGGCGAGCACGGCAGGGAGCCGATCGGGGAGTTCGTGGTCGGCGGGCACGCGATAGGGGATGTTCGCTCCGGCGATCTTGCGCTTGGCCCGCACGATCCGTTGCGCCATGGTCGGTTCCGCCACCAAGAACGCGGCAGCGACCTCGGCCGTGGTCAACCCGCACAGCGTGCGCAGCGCCAGCGCGACCCTGGCCTCGGGATGCAACGCCGGGTGACAGCACGTGAACACCAGGCGCAGGAGGTCGTCGTTGACCACCGAGGCGTGTGGTGGTTCCGGGTCGCCACCGTCGAGGCGCACCATGGCGGCCTCCTCCTTCGGACCCCGACGGCCCTCGCGCCGGAGACGGTCGAGCGCAGCATTGTGCGCAGTGGTCGTCAGCCAGGCACCGGGGCGGTCGGGGACGCCGGTGGTGGGCCAGCGTTCCATGGCCTTGACTGCGGCGTCCTGGACGGCGTCCTCGGCGAGGTCGAGGCTGCCGAGGCGCCGAGCCAGGGTCGCGAGGACGGCTCGACCCTCGACTCGGACGACCTCGGCGAGCTCGGTGGGCGTCCGATCCAGCTCAGCTCTCCTCGGAGAAGTCGATGCAGGGCCGGACCTCGACCCGTCCGTGCCACGCGCCGGGGATCTGGCGGGCCCAGGCCAACGCCTCGTCGAGGTCGCGGCACTCGAGGAGGTAGAAGCCGCCGAGCGCCTCCTTGGTCTCGGCGAAGGGACCGTCGGTGGCGACCATGTCGCCCCCCTTGCCCCCCTCGACCTTGATGGTCGTCGCCGTGGACGTGGGCTGGAGGGCCTCGCCGCCGAGGATCACGCCGGCAGCGCCGGCCTTGTCCCCGAACTCGCCGTAGTCCGCCATGATCGCGTCCCACTCCTCGGTGTCGGGCTGCTCGTACTGCTTCGACGCATCGTCGTAGATGAGGGCTGCATAGGTGGGCATGGTGGTTCTCCCGTACTCGATGGACACGGCCGCTGGTCGGGCCGTCACAGGACCGACGAACCGGCTCCCCCCGGATCGACACCCTGCGCAGAAAAGTATTCCAGGCGCGCAAGAGGCGGGGGACTCGTCCCCCGCCTCCTCCGGTTCCTTCGTCTATCGGCTCAGAGCTGCATGCTCTTGATCTCGAGGAACTCCTCGAAGCCGTACTCGCCGTACTCACGGCCGTAGCCGGACTGCTTGTAGCCACCGAAGGGAGCGTTCGCGTTGAACGCTCCCTGGTTGACCTCGATCTGACCGGTCCGGATCTGGCGGGCGACCGCGATGGCGCGGTCCTTGTCGCCACCCTGGACGCCGCCCGAGAGGCCATAGGGCGAGTCGTTGGCGATGCGGATCGCCTCCTCCTCGGTGTCGTAGGGCAGGATCGACAGCACCGGGCCGAAGATCTCTTCCTGTGCGATGGTCATGTCGTTGGTGACCTCGCTGAACACGGTCGGCTTGACGAAGTACCCGTCGGGGTTGACGCCCTCGGGCTTCTCGGGGCCGCCGGTGACGAGCTTGGCGCCCTCGTCGATGCCCTTGCGGACGTACTCGTTGACACGGTCGACCTGCGCTCGGCTGGCGAGCGGGCCGAGCATCGCACCCTCGGCGAAGGGGTCCGACGGCTGGAACATCGCTTCGACGACCCCAGCGGCGATCTCCTCCGCCTTGCCCATGCGGTCACGGGGCACGAGCATGCGGGTGAGCGCGATGCAGGTCTGGCCGGAGTTGATGTAGCACTTCTGGATGCCGTCGGCGACGGCGGCCTGGAAGCCCTCGTCGTCGAGGTCGTCGAGGAGGATGTTGGCCGACTTGCCGCCCATCTCGAGCGCGACCCGCTTGACCGTCCCGGCCGCCGCTGCGGCGACCTTCTTGCCTGCGGCGGTCGAGCCGGTGAAGCTCACCATGTCGATCTCGGGGTGGTTCGACATCGCCTCGCCGACGATCTGACCGACACCGGGCACGAGGTTGAACACGCCGGCGGGAACGCCGACGTCGTGGATGACCTCGGCGAGGATGAAGGCGTCGAGCGGGGCGACCTCGCTCGGCTTGAGGACGACGGTGCAACCCGCGCCCATGGCGTATGCCACCTTCGCGGCGATCTGGTGCAGCGGGTAGTTCCACGGCGTGATGCAGCCGACGACGCCGACGGGTTCCTTGACGACGAGGCTGTTGCCCAGTTCCTTCTCGTACTCGTAGTTCTCGGCGAGTTGCCCCGCGGTCGCGAACGAGTTGATCGGAAGGCCGGCCTGGACGATCTGGCTCAACCACTTGGGCATGCCCGCCTCGCGGGTCACCACGGTGGCGATCTCGTCCATGCGTGCCGCGAGGCCCTCGCCGATCTGGGTGCAGACCTTGCCGCGTTCCTCGGGCGACTTGGCGGCCCAGCCGTCGAACGCGGCACGAGCGGCCTTGGCCGCCTTGTCGAGGTCGTCGGCGGTGCCGGAGGGGATCGTTCCGATGACGGATCCGTCGGTCGAGTCGAACACCTCGATGGTGTCGGTACCGGTCGATGCGATCCAGGCACCGTCGACGTAGATCTTGTCGTACGTAGTCACGTCTCGTTCCCCCTGTGGGCGAGTCAGCTTGTCGGTGGGCTCGCGACAACAGCGTTGCCGCGATAACGAACGCTATCGGTGCGGGGACGGCGCCGCCACTGTGCCGTCCCCGCACCCCTATCGTCCCGACATGGCACCACGTCGAGGACCGCTCCGCCTGGTGGTCCCCTCCCCCGATGGCGTTCGGGTCCTCGCCCGACCCAACGGACTCGCCGGCTGGGCACTCCCCCGGATCGCCGTCGACGTGCCCTTCACCGGCTGGGACGATGCCGCTCGAGCAGCGGCCACGGCGGCGGTCGGCGCAGCGATCGAACCCGTCGAACCCCTCGACGACCGCGGCTGGGTCGTCCGTGCCGACCGGGTCGGCGCCGCAGGGACCACGTGGATCGCGGCCGACGAGATCGAACGTCTCGGGACCGACGCTTCGCTCGCCCGGGTCTTCTTCGCCCGCCGGGAATCGGACGGGGGTTAGGTTCCGCCCGATGGTCTCACCCCTCGTCCCCGTCCTCGACGGCCTCGCCTTCGCCGAGGGGCCGCGCTGGCACGAGGGACGGCTGTGGTTCTCGGACATGCATTCCCGCGTGATCCAGGCGCTCGACCCGACGACGGGCGACGTCGAGACCATCGTCGAGGTCGACGGCCAGCCCTCGGGTCTGGGCTGGCGACCCGACGGGACGATGCTGGTCGTGTCGATGCTCGACCGACGACTGCTCGCATTCGTCGATGGCGGACTCCGCGAGGTCGCCGACCTGTCGGCGGTGGCTCCGAGCCACTGCAACGACATGGTCGTCGATGCCGACGGCAACGCCTACGTCGGCAACTTCGGGTTCGACCTCCACGACCCCGAAGCGGATCAGTGCACGACCACCCTCGCCCTGGTGACCGCCGACGGCGACGTACGGGTGGTCGCCGACGAGTTGTTCTTCCCCAACGGGGCTGTCATCACGGACGACGGCTCGACCCTGGTGGTGGGCGAGTCGTTCGGGGGCTGCCTCACCGCCTTCGACATCGGAGTCGACGGATCGCTCTCGGGACGACGGGAGTGGGCCCGTGTGCACGGGTCGGTCCCCGACGGGATCTGCCTCGACCGCGACGGCGCGATCTGGATGGCATCGCCCATCAGCCATCGGGTCCTGCGGGTCGCCGAGGGCGGCGAGGTGCTCGACGAGATCCGCACCAGCGACGAACGCCAGCCCTTCGCGTGCATGCTCGGCGGCGACGAGGGCACGACGTTGTTCGTGTGCACGGCCATCGACAGCGACCCGGATTCCTGTCGACGGCAGATGGCCGGACGGATCGAGTCGGCCGAGGTCGACGTCCCGGGGGCGGGTCGCCCCTGACATCGGGCCCCGGTCCGGACGGTCGGGACGCTGGGATACGCTCCGCTGCCGTTATGGCTTCCTCACCCAAGATCATCTACACGCTCACCGACGAGGCGCCCGCGCTGGCGACCCGGTCGTTGCTGCCCATCATCGAGACGTTCGCAGGAGCCGCCGGCGTCGCCGTCGAGACCCGCGACATCTCGCTCGCGGGGCGGATCATCGCCGCCTTCAGCGACCTGCTCCCGCCGGAGCAGCAGTCGGCGGACGCCTTGGCCGAGTTGGGCGCCCTGACCCAGTCGCCCGAAGCCAACATCATCAAGCTGCCCAACATCAGCGCCTCGGTGCCACAGATCAAGGCCGCGGTGGCCGAACTCCAGGCCGCCGGCTACGAGATCCCCGACTACCCCGAGGACCCCCAGACCGACGGCGAGCGCGACGCTCGAGCCCGCTTCGACACGGTCAAGGGGAGCGCGGTCAACCCCGTCCTGCGCGAAGGGAACTCGGACCGACGGGCTCCCGCGGCCGTCAAGGCCTATGCCCGCAAGTACCCGCATTCGATGGGCGCATGGTCTGGCGACTCCCAGACCCACGTCGCCACCATGGGCGACGGCGACTTCCAGGCGACCGAGACGTCGGTCACCGTCGACTCCGCCGACGACGTCCGCATCGAACACGTCGCCGACGACGGCACAGTGACGGTGCTGAAGGCCTCGACGCCGCTCGAGGCCGGCGAGATCATCGACGCCTCGGTGATGCGCAGGGCGGCACTGGTCGAGTTCCTCGAGGCCCAGATCGCCGACGCCAAGGCGTCCGGCATCTTGTTCTCGATCCACCTCAAGGCGACGATGATGAAGGTCTCGGACCCGATCATCTTCGGCCACGCCGTCCGCGCCTTCTTCACCGACCTCTTCGAGGCCAACGCCGAGACGTTCGACGCGTTGGGCATCAGCCCCAACGACGGCATGGCCAGCCTCGAGACCACCATCGCCGCGCTCCCCGACGACCAGCAGGCCGTCATCAAGGAGCAGATCACGGCGGCGTACGAGACCGGCCCGGCCCTCGCCATGGTCGACTCGGACCGCGGCATCACCAACCTGCACGTGCCGTCCGACGTCATCATCGATGCGTCGATGCCGGCCATGATCCGCACGTCGGGGCAGATGTGGAACGCCGCCGGCGAGCAGCAGGACACCAAGACGGTGATCCCGGACTCGAGCTACGCGCCGCTCTACGACGAGACGATCCGCTTCTGCCAGGAGCACGGGGCGTTCGACCCCACCACGATGGGCACGACCCCGAACGTGGGCCTGATGGCCAAGAAGGCCGAGGAGTACGGCAGCCACGACAAGACCTTCGAGATCGCCGCTGCCGGTGTCGTGCGCGTGGTCGACCAGTCGGGTGCCACGCTGCTCGAGCACACCGTCGACGTGGGCGACGTCTGGCGCATGTGCCAGACCAAGGACGCACCGGTGCGCGACTGGGTCAAGCTCGCCGTGACCCGGGCCCGGGCCACGGGTTGGCCCGCGATCTTCTGGCTCGACGAGAAGCGCGCCCACGACGCGCAGGTCATCGCCAAGGTCCGCGACGAACTCCCGAACCACGACACCGACGGCCTGACGATCGAGATCATGGACGTCGCATCGGCGACCCGGTACACCCTCGGGAGGGCCAAGGCCGGCGAGAACACGATCTCGGTGACCGGCAACGTGCTCCGCGACTACCTGACCGACCTGTTCCCGATCCTCGAACTCGGCACGAGCGCGAAGATGCTCTCGATCGTCCCGCTCATGAAGGGCGGTGGCCTGTTCGAGACCGGTGCCGGCGGATCGGCTCCCAAGCACGTCCAGCAGTTCGAGAAGGAGAACCATCTCCGGTGGGACTCGTTGGGCGAGTTCCTGGCGCTCGCCGTCTCACTCGAGCACCTCGCGACGGTGACGGGGAACCAGCGGGCCCAGGTCCTGGCCGACACGCTCGACGCCGCCACCGAGCGCTTCCTCGACGAGGGTCGGTCGCCGTCACGCAAGGTCAACGAGATCGACAACCGCGGCAGCCACTACTACCTGGCCCGCTACTGGGCCGAGGCGTGCGCCGCCCAGACCGACGACGCCGCACTGGCGGCGTCGATGGCCCCGCTCGCGCAGGCGCTCGTCGATGGCGAGGACGCCATCGTCGAGGAACTCCTCGCGGTCCAGGGCCGCCCGATGGACATCGGCGGCTACTACTTCCCGGACCCGGCCCTCGCCGACGCAGCGATGCGTCCGAGCGAGACGCTCGCCGCGGCACTCCGCGCCGCCCGCTGACCACCGCATCCGTCGAAAACCGACGAAACCCGTCGCATCCAGAAAATAGTGACATGCCGTCACCCAAAAGCTACATTGCGTGGCTGGGACGTCCCTGTGTGGGCGAACCCGTACCTCCGAAGCCCACTCTCGTCACCAAGGCGGCCCACTTTCATGCGACGTTCATCGACGTTGAACCCCGGAACCCCGGGATCCATCCGATCACGAGCGCTTGCTGCGCTCGCGATCCTGACGGCGACGCTCGTCGTGCTCCCGGTCACCGCCGGCGCCGACACGTCCCAGGGCGGCAGCGCCTCGGCCTACGGGCTCGAGCTCGCGCCGATCATCCCGCCGACCCCCGCCCAGTCGTCCACGCTGGCCGACGAGGACGCTGACGCCACGGAGACCCTCGTCGAGATCCCCGCTGCTCCGCTCGCCGTCAGCGGCACGGCCACGGCCACCGCCGCGGTCCACAAGGAGAGCGACCTCGCCTCGAACCTGGTCGTCAACTCGCAGGGCGTCGAAGGCCCGTACAACGCCGTGGCCTTCGGTGAGATCGAGGGCGCCGACGTCCTCGTCGACGTCATCGACGTCGGTGTCAGCCTCGTCACCGCCGACGCGGTCCGCGCCGAAGCCGTCGCCGTGTGCGTCGGCGACGTCGTCACCTACTCGGCCAACTCCGAGATCGTGAACCTCGACATCGCTGGTCAGGACCTCCCGCTGAACAGCCCGCTGAGCGACATCCTCGACGCCGTCTCCGATCTGCTCGAGCAGACCACGCTCAACCAGATCGTCTCGGTCGAGCGCAACGTCGTCACCGAGAGCGCCAACGGCATCGCCGTCGACGCCCTCCGGGTCAACGTCCTCGACGTTGCCGACACGCCGATCTCGGTCGTCCTCGGTCACGCCGAGCTCAGCGACGTCACCTGTGGCCCCGACGCCGCCACGCCGCAGTGCAGCGACGGCGCCGACAACGACGACGACGGATTCACCGACGCCGCCGACCCCAACTGCCACACCGACGGCAACCCGTACAACCCCGACAGCTACGACCCCACCGATGACGACGAGTCCGGCGCCATCCCCGAGTGCGTCGACGGTGTCGACAACGACGACGACCAGGTCAGCGACCAGGACGATCCCGGCTGCCACACCGATGGCGACGCGACGAACCCGGCTTCGTTCGACCCGAGCGACGACAGCGAGGCCGAGACCGCTCTGCCCCGCACCGACGACGCTCCCCTGCCCCGCACCGGTGGCGACGTGCCGCTGGCCGGCGCCATGGCCCTCGGCCTGGCTGGCCTCGGCGCCCTGCACCTGATGCGGCGCCGCAGCATCGTCTGAACGACGTGAAGTGAACTGTGAAGAGGGCCGGGGCGTTTCGCCCCGGCCCTCTTCGCGTCCCGGCCCTCTTCGCGTCCCGGCCCGCTGGTCCACGAGCGGGGGAACGGGCTAGTCCACGAGCGGCGTGTAGCCGGGGACCTCGCTGTGGGGCGTGTCGAGGTACACCTTGGCCTCCGGCGGCGCACCGAAGCGGCCGTGGCTCCACCGGACCTCCACGTGGCCCTCGACGGTCTGCTCGGTGTCGGTCACCCGGTTCCGCACCAGTGCCCGCCACCGGACCTGCGGCTGACCGACCTCGTCGGCCTCGATGTCGAAGGCTCGCAGTTCGTGGTCCTGACGCCAATCCCACGGCGTGTCGATCCGCAGGCGCATCCGGTCGTCACGGTTCACACCGACGACGAAGTACGGCGCCGCCGCGAATCGCAGGAGCCGCCACAGGAGCTGTTCCTGGACCGGCCGCTTCCGGGCCGCGTCCCGCCAGCGATCGGCGGAGCGGACACTCACGGCGCGGCACAGTGCCCGGTAGGGCTCCTCGACGCCGTCCGGCCACTGCCGCCCGACCTCGCGGAGCGCATCGCGCAGGCGGCGTCGGTCGTCGCGGTCGGCACAGGCCGGGTCGTCCGGGAACGGACAACCGACCGCGGCCGCGGCTGCGGCCGCCAGGTGGCGGTGTTCGTCGGGGGCGACCACGCCGTACCAGTCGACGCGTTCGTGCCCGTCCGAGTGCGACAACAGTCGATCGAAGACCCGTGACGGTGCGGCGTTGTGGAGGACCTTCGACGAGTACTTGCACGACACCAGGTACACCCGGTCGATCCGCAGGTCGGCAGGGATCACCTGGTCGCCGGGGGGCCGCCGGCCACCGGTCCACTCGATCCGTCGAGGCCGGCGACCGTCGAGCGCCTCGGGATGGGCGGCGAAGGCGACACCGTTGTCGAACGCGTCGGCCGCCAGCTTGGCGAGCACCGGATCGTGGAGGCCGCGGGCGAGTTGGTCCCAGGCGGCATCGTCGACGACCAGCGCCTCCGGTCGTTGCAGCACGGCCCAGTCGACCGTGCCGTGGCCCAGGCAACCCAACGCCGTGGCGAGTTCGGTGATGGCGGTCTTGTCGTCGGCCATCGCCGGAGGCTCAGTGCGCGTGCAGCGAGCGGAGGACCTCGACGGAGGCCGGATCGGTGATCTCGACCGCCGCAGCGATCGTCGTCGGCGCCACGGCGGCGAGGGCCTTGGCCTGCGCGGAGTTGCGGACCGGCAACTCGGTGGTCAGGACCACGACCGACTCGTCCGTGTCGGCCACGACCGATGCCTGCCCGATCGTCCGCCAGAGCACGTCGGAGCGACGCAGCCCCGACGGTGACGGGGTGAAGGCGCCGGCCACCGCCACCAGCCAACGAGAGCCGTCGACACCGGTGGCCCGGAAGTCGAAGGCCACACCCCGGTCGCGGACTGCGGTCCTCGTGTCGTCGATGTCGGTGAATCCGGCGAGCTCGAGGACGCGGCGAGCCACGTCGGTGGCCTTGCGCCCCGCGCAGAACAGGTCGTCGACCGAGGCATCCGGCGACGCGGTGACCTTCGTCGGCGGCACGACGACCGACGCAACCCGCTCCTCGGCTCGCGCGGCGGCGACCCGGGCCTCGGCGCCGGCGATGTAGTCGGGATCGGTGTCGAACCCGACGTAGTGCCGACCGGAGCGGACGGCGGCCACCGCGGTGGTTCCGGCGCCCATGAACGGGTCGAGCACCAGATCGTCGGCATAGGTGTAGAGGTCGATGAGCCTGGCGGGGAGCTCGACCGGGAACGGTGCCGGGTGGTTGACCCGCTTGGCGCTCTCGGGTGCGAACTCCCAGACGTCGAGGGTGGCGTCGAGGAAGTCGTCGACGGTCATGGAACCGTGGCTCGGCATCCCGGCCTTCGCGCGGGTCTTGGCATCGATCGCGCGGTCGAAACGACCCTTCGAGGCGACGATGACCCGCTCGGTGACGTCGCGGAGGACGGGGTTGCCGGGACGCTGGAAGCTCCCCCACGCGCACGACCCGCCGGCGCCCTTCCCCTTCTGCCAGATGATCTCGCCCCGGAGCAGCAGTCCGAGGTCCTCGAGGATGGCGATGACGTCCGACGACAGCGAGCGGTACGGCTTGCGGCCGAGGTTCGCGACGTTGACCGCGATGCGTCCGCCGGGTTCGAGCTTGCGGACGCATTCGGCGAAGACGTTGCGCAGCATCTCGATGTACTCGAGGTAGTCGGCGGGGATGCCGCCTTCGCCCAGCGCCTCTTCGTAGGCCTTGCCGGCGAAGTACGGCGGCGACGTCACGACGAGGGCCACCGAGCCGTCGGCGATGTCGCCGTGGGTGTCCATGTCCCGGGCGTCTCCGAGCCAGATCTGGTCGAGCGCCTTGGGGGGATGGATCTCGTCGTCGGTCGAGATGACCGGTGGCACGAACCGCTCGTAGAAGCCGCTGGCGTCGTGGCTCTCGCGCTTGCCGACGCCGAAGTTCGAGGTCGCGGTCCCGCGACTCTCGCTCCGGGGGTCGGTGGATTCCATGGGCGGATCCTACGCGGCCCCCTCCGACAAGAACCCCGATACACCCGTTCTGGTGACCAGATGACACCACCAGATGACGCCAGCGTCCACCAGAACCACCGAAGAACCGTTCTGGTGACCAGATGGCACCACCAGATGACGTGACCGTTCACCAGAACAGGGTTTGGGGGTGGGGATAGCGGGTCTGGGGTGGGGGTAGCGGGTCTGGCGGTTGGGGGTGGGGTCAGCGGGCGAGGTCGAGACGGCGGACGAGGTCGAGCGCCGCCACCGAGCGGTTCATGGTGTAGAGGTGCAGGCCCGGGGCGCCGGCGGCGAGCAGGTCGGCCGACAATCCGGTGCAGACGTCGGTGCCCAGGAGTCGGACGGCCTTGGGGTCGCCGTCGGCCTCGAGGCACCGCTCCCAGAGCGCGTCCGGGATGGTCGTGTCGTTGAGTTCGGACATCCGCCGCATCGAGTGGACGTTGATGAACAGCATGATCCCGGGGATCACCGGCGTGTCGCAGCCGAGCGCCGCGAGTTCGTCGACCATCCGCAGGTACGGCTCCGCCGTCCACACGAACTGGGTGACGCCGAAGTCGGCCATGGCCAGCTTCTCGGCCAGGTACCGCCGGTCGGTCTCGATCGACGGCGACCGCGGGTGCTTCTCGGGATGGGCGGCCACGCCGACCGAGAAGTCGCCCGGATGGTTGCGCACGACCTCGATCAGCTCCGCTGCGTGAGCGAAGTCGCCACCGGGGTCCGAGCCGTCCTGGGGCGGATCGCCGCCCAGGGCCAGGATGTTGTGGACACCGCCAGCGGCGTAGGCGTCGAGGAGGTCGTTGATCTCCGACTTCGAGTGCCCGATGCAGGTGAGGTGGGCCATGGTCGGGAACTCGTGGTCGTGGTTGAACTGGATCACGACGTCGCGGGTGCGTTCACGGGTCGAGCCCAGCGCGCCATAGGTCACCGAGGTGAACGAGGGACGCACGACGGCGAGTTCGTCCAGGACCCTGACCAGCTGCTTCTCGGCGTCGTCGTCCTTGGGGGGCGAGAACTCGAACGAGACCGTGGGTCGGCCCCCGAGGAGTTCGGCGATACGAGTCATGCCGCAACCCCCGCGTTGGTCTCGGCCGCCGCGACCGTGTTGCGCAGCAACATCGCCACGGTCGTCGGGCCGACGCCACCCAGACGTGGGGTGACCCAGGAGGCGACGTCACCGACACCTTCGTCGACGTCGGGCAAGAGCTTCCGGCCTTCCCACGACAAACCGCCCGAGACCACGACCGCTCCCGGCTTCACCATGTCGGCGGTGACGATCGACGGGGATCCGACAGCAGCGATCACGACGTCGGCCCGGCGGGTGTGCGCTGCCACATCGGGGACGGCCGAGTGCACGACGGTGACGGCGGCGTTCGCACCGGCGCCCTTGAGCGTGAGCAGCAACGACAGCGGGCGACCCAGCGTGGGCCCCCGACCGACGATCACGACGTCCTTGCCCTGCAGATCGATGCCGTAGTGCACGAACATCGCCCGGATGCCCGCCGGAGTGCACGGCACGGGCCCGTCCTGTTGGAGCACCAGCCGACCGAGGTTCTCGGGGTGGAGACCGTCGGCGTCCTTGGCCGGATCCATGCGGTTCATGGCGGCATCGAAGTCGAACCCGTCGGCCACGGGGTACTGCACGATGTAGGCGTCGACCGCCGGGTCGGCATTGAGCCGATCGACCGCGTCGAGCAGCGCCTGCGGCTCCTCGTCGGCCCCGATGTGCACGTCGGTGCTGACGATGCCCAGTTCAGCGCAGGTCTCGTGCTTCTTGCGGACGTAGCCGGCGCTCGCCTCGTCGTCGCCGACGAGGATCGTGCCGAGCCCCACCGACCTGCCCCGGCGACCCAGTGCCTCGACACGCGCGCGCACGTCGTCGAGCACGGCTTCTGCGACGGGGCCACCAGCGAGGAGTTGCGCGCTCATGTCCGCATTCTCGCGGATCGGACACTCCGGACCCGACTGCATCGGCCTCAGAACACCCAGCCGGCGAAGGGAGGCGGGAGACGCAGGGCGGTGTCGAGGTCGTCGAGCAACGAGGCCGGCCCGGCGAGCGCGTCGGTCAACGCCAGACCCGAGGCCGGACGCACCCCCATCCACAGTCGGGAGAACGCATTGACCGATGCGTCGAGGACCGGGAGCGACGGATCGAGGCCCTCGGCCAGGGTCGACGACGCGCCGAGGTGCACGGTGTAGTCGCCTCCGATCCCCTGCCACGGCGCACCGCCGAGCGACGCCAGCGGATCGGTCAGACGGAGACCGAACGCCACCGGCGGCGCGACGAGGTGCGTCGCCCCGATGCAGGCGCGCAGGTCCAGGATGCGGAACTGCTGTTCGGCCACGGCGTCGTGGGTGACGATCGACCCGCCGGCGAGACCGACGGCGCGGCGCTGACGCATCGGTGTCCGCAACAGATCCTGGAGTTGGACCTCGGGCGGTTCGGCGAAGATGGTCATGAGGTTCACCTGATCACCCAGACCACGGATGAGGCCGAGCAACGCGAGCAGATCCTGCGGCGTCTCGTACACCAGCCACTCGATCTCGTAGGGCCCGTACTCACCCTTCGCCGCGCCGAGCAGATAACAGGTGAGACGGCCGTCGGGGTCCCGGTAGCCCAGGGCGACGGGCTTGTCGGTCCAGCGGAACTCGGAAGCCACGGTCAGGGGCTGATCCAGTACCACCGAACCATGGCCACGGTGCCGACGCACCAACAGCGCGTGCATCTCGTCAGCATCGTCCGCGGTGAGCCGCACCGGCGGGCGCTGCGGTACGGGCACCGTCATGGTCGTGGGATCGAACGTCATCCGGTGTTCGTAGCTGCCGGTACCGAATCCGAACCGGTCGTAGAAGCCCTGGTCGAACATCCCCAGCGCAGCCACAGCAGCGCCGTCGGCCACCGCCGCCGCCAGCGACTCGGCCATCAATGCCGACGCGAG
>JBFIHN010000043.1:0-13521 GCA_041601775.1 Acidimicrobiales bacterium | reverse complement strand
GGGGTGGGTGGGGGGAGTGGCGTAGGGTGGTGGGTCGGTCGGCTGTGATGATCGGCGTTGGTTACGCCCAGCCACCTCCCGAGTCCCGACGATGTCGCCGCAGATGCGGTGACGCGCACGCGAGGTGCCTTCAGAACCATGAGTTTCACGGATTTCAAAGTTGCTGATCTGAGCCTGGCCCCCTGGGGTCGCAAGGAGATCGAGCTGGCCGAGGTCGAGATGCCCGGCCTGATGTCGCTCCGGGCCGAGTACGCCGACGAGCAGCCCTTGGCCGGCGCCCGCATCATGGGCAGCCTCCACATGACCATCCAGACCGCTGTCCTCATCGAGACGCTCACCGCGCTCGGCGCCGACGTCCGTTGGGTCAGCTGCAACATCTTCTCGACCCAGGACCACGCTGCCGCGGCGATCGCCGTCGGCCCCGAGGGCACGGTCGAACAGCCCAAGGGCATCCCGGTCTTCGCCTGGAAGGGCGAGACGCTGGAGGAGTACTGGTGGTGCACGGAGCAGGCGCTCCAGTGGCCCGACCCGTCGGGTGCCGGGTTCCACGGCCCCAACATGATCCTCGACGACGGCGGCGACGCCACGCTCCTGGTCCACAAGGGCCTGCAGTTCGAGAAGGACGGCGTCGTCCCCGACGCGACCGACGACGACCCGGAGGAGTACGGGGTCATCCTCGACCTGCTCCGCAAGCTCCAGGCGCAGGACAACAAGCTGTGGCACAAGATCGCCCCGGACATCCAGGGCGTCACCGAGGAGACCACGACCGGGGTCCATCGCCTCTACCAGATGTTCGAGTCGGGCCAGTTGCTGTTCCCGGCCATCAACGTCAACGACTCGGTCACGAAGTCGAAGTTCGACAACCTCTACGGCTGTCGCCACAGCCTGATCGACGGCATCAACCGCGCCACTGACGTGATGATGGGCGGCAAGGTCGCCGTCGTCCTCGGCTACGGCGACGTCGGCAAGGGCTGTGCGGAGTCACTGCGTGGACAGGGCGCCCGGGTCATCGTGACCGAGGCCGACCCGATCTGTGCGCTGCAGGCGGCCATGGACGGCTACGAGGTCACGACCCTCGAGGACGTCCTCGAGCGGGCCGACATCTTCATCACCGCCACCGGCAACAAGGACATCATCCTCGCCGGCCACATGGCGAAGATGAAGCACAACGCCATCGTCGGCAACATCGGTCACTTCGACAACGAGATCGACATCGCCGGCCTCGCTCGCATGAGCGACGTCCAGAAGATCGAGATCAAGCCGCAGGTCCACGAGTTCGTGTTCCCCGACGGCCACAGCATCATCATGCTGGCCGAGGGTCGCCTCCTGAATCTCGGTTGCGCCACCGGCCACCCGAGCTTCGTGATGAGCTGCTCGTTCTCCAACCAGGTCGTGGCGCAGATCGAGCTCTTCAACAAGGCCGAGAACTACCCACTGGGTGTGCACGTCCTGCCCAAGGTGCTCGACGAGAAGGTCGCCCGCGCCCACCTCGACGCCCTCGGCGTGAAGCTCACGCAGCTGACCACCGAGCAGGCCGACTACTTGGGCATCCCCCAGGACGGCCCCTACAAGCCGGACCACTACCGCTACTGAGCTGCTGCGGTCGAGCCGACGACTGATCGGACGAGAAGGGCGGGGTTATGGTGCGGCGATGTCGCACCGACCCCGCCCTTCCGCGCCCCGGCTCGAGCCCCTCGACCCGTCGACACTCGACGGTGCGGTGGCCGAGATCGTGCCGCCGGGAAGCTTCAACATCTTCCGTACGCTCGCCCATCATCCGAAGCTCCTGAAGCGGTGGCTGGTGTTCGGCAACCACGTCCTCGCCAAGTCGACGCTTCCCGCGCGCGAACGCGAGATCGTGATCCTGCGGATCGGTTGGCGTTGTGGGGCGGAGTACGAGTTCGGTCAACACACCGTCATCGGGGAGCGGGCCGGCCTCACCGACGACGAGATCCGAGCGCTGACGAGCGACCCTGCAGACCACGGCTGGAGCGACGCCGACCGTGCGCTCGTGATCGCCGCCGACGAACTCCACGACGACCAGTGCATCAGCGACGCGACCTGGTCGGCCCTGCAGGAGACCTGGAACACCGAGCAGTTGCTCGACATCGTCTTCACGGCCGGCCAGTACACGCTGGTCTCGATGGCGCTCAACAGCCTCGGTGTCGAGCTCGATGACGGGCTGCCGGGATTCCCGGCATGAGCGGTCGGTTGGACGGCATGGTCGCGCTCGTCGTCGGCGGGGGCCAGACGCCGGGAGCGACGATCGGGAACGGTCGGGCGATCTGCCTTCGCTTCGCGCAGGAGGGTGCGTCGGTGGTCGTGGTCGACCGCATCGTCGAACGAGCGGAGGAGACCGTCGCCCGACTCGCCGCCGACGGGCACCTCGCCGTTGCGTTGGGTGGGGACGTGACGAGCAGCGACGACTGCAAGGCCATGGTCGATGCCGCGGTCGACACGTTCGGCGGTCTCGATGTGCTGGTCAACAACGTCGGCATCGGGGGCCGTGACGGCGGGCCGGTCAGCCTGGACGAGGAGGTCTGGGACCAGATCCAGGACGTGAACCTCAAGGGCATGTACCTGACCTGCAAGCACGCGCTGCCGGTGATGCGCGGGCAGGGGAGCGGTGCGATCGTCAACATCTCGTCCCTCGCCGCCGTGGCCTCCACGAACATGCTCGCCTACAAGACGTCGAAGGCCGGGGTGAACGCGCTCACGCAGTCGGTGGCGAACGGCAACGCCAGACACGGCATCCGCTGCAACGCGATCATGCCTGGCCTCATGGACACGCCGATGGCCGTCGACGTGCTGGCCGAGTCCCTCGGCGTGGACCGCGAGCAGGTGGCCGATCGACGCGCGCAGCAGGTGCCGCTGGGCAAGCGACAGGGCACGGCCTGGGACGTCGCCAACGCCGCGCTGTTCCTCGCCTCGCACGAAGCGCAGTTCATCACCGGCGTCGTCCTCCCCGTCGACGGCGGCCAGGCGGCCCGTGTCGGTTGAGCCGTGCGCAGGGCAACGCCGTGTTGGTCAGGTGTAGCGAGGGGAGGCGCTGAGACCGTCGGTCGGACCCTCGGCGAGGACGGCACGGACCGCAGCGAGTGTTGCTTCGACGTCGTCGGCGCTCACGTCGAGGTGCGTGCACAGGCGGTTGCGCCCGCCGATCGTGCTGATCTCGACGTTGCGTGCCGCCATGGCCGCCGCGAACGTCTCGGCGGTCAGTCCCGTCGGGGTCGGGTCGACGAACACGAGGTTGGTGTCCGGGGCCGTGACCGCGAAGCCGATCGTTGCCAACTCGTCGGCGAGGCGCGCCGCGTTGGCGTGGTCGTCGGCGAGGCGGTCCACGTGGTGGTCGAGCGCATGGAGGCAGCCGGCCGCCACGATCCCGGCTTGGCGCATCGCGCCGCCGAAACGGTGCTTGAGCAACCACGCCTTCTCCATCACCTCGGCGGAGCCGGCCAGCACGGCGCCCGTCGGCGCCCCGAGGCCCTTGGTGAAGTCGACCCAGATCGTGTCGACCGGTGCCGCCCACTCGCGGGCGGAGATCCCCGACGCGACGACGGCGTTCATCAGTCGGGCGCCGTCGGTGTGCACGGCGACACCGGCGGCGTGGGCCGCGTCGGCGACGGCCGTGTACTGATCGAGGGGCCAGACGGTTCCACCGGCGAAGTTGTGGGTCTGTTCCAGGCAGACGAGTCGGGTCGGGGGGACGTACTGGTTGCCGGGTGTCATCACCTCGTCGAGTTGTTCGACGGTGAATGTTCCACGGGACCCGTGGATCGTCTCGATCACACAACCGCTCACCGCGGCGGCACCCGACGTCTCCGAGCGCAGCACGTGGCCGGAGTGCTCGAGGACGATGGAGTCGCCGTGGGAGGTGTGCGCCGCGATCGCGACGAGGTTGCACATGGTCCCCGTCGGGAAGAAGATCGCCCGCTCCTTGCCGAGCAACTCGGCCATCCGGTGCTGGAGTTCGTTGACGGTGGGGTCGGCCTTGCGCTGCTCGTCACCGACCTCGGCGTTCGCCATCGCCGCACGCATGGCCTCGGTGGGACGGGTCTGGGTGTCGGAGTAGAGGTTGATGGTCACGGCTGCAGGTTGACACGCGCTGGGCGGGTTCCGGGCTCGGCCATGGCGAGCCGCGGGAGCCACCACGCCACGTTGGGTCCGACGCCGAGGGCGAAGACGATGGTGCCGACGCCGACGGTGCCGCCCAGCACGAAGCCGACCGCGAGCGCCGAGACCTCGATGCCCGAACGCACCGGACCCACCCGGAGTCCGCGTCGGGCGAGCCCGGTCATCAGACCATCGCGGGGGCCGGGGCCCAGACCCGATCCGAGGTACAGCCCAGAACCGGGACCCCAGAGCCAGACACCGAGGAGGAGGTAGGCGACCCGTGCCCAGAGGGGGCTCGGGGTGTCGACGACCAGGAGCGTCAGGTCGAGGGCGATGCCGATGACGAAGACGTTCAGCACCGTGCCCAGGCCCGGGCGTTCGTGCAACGGGACCCATCCGAGGAGGACGACGAGCCCGACGCCGATGCTGACGGTCCCGATGCTGATGTCGAAGCGCTCGGAGAGCCCCTGGTGGAGCACGTCCCACGGAGACAGACCGATGTCGGCGGCCACCGTCAGACCGAGGCCGACGCCGAGCAGGACCAGGCCGACGAAGCAGCGGACCAGTCGGGCCACGCGCGGGTGGGGGAGCACGCGCCGAATGCCGCCGACGGTCATCCAGGCAGGAGCCGGACGGGGAACGAGGTCGCCTGCAGCACATGGCCGTCCTCGGCCGACAAGGTGCGGTAGATGATGATGCCGGGCGTGTCCTCGGTGGGTGGTGTGAACTCGACCTCACCGGCGAAGGGGCCGGCCGGAGGTACGCCGCTCCCGGTCACGAAGCCCTCGCCGATGGGCGTGGGGTCGTCCTGGGTCCGGACGACCACGTCGACCGTGCCCTCGAACGCCAGCGCGGAGCCGGTGGTCTCGAACGGCGACGAGATCTCGGCCCTCGCCTCGGGCGTGTCGACGGCGATGTCCTCGGTCTGGGATCCGAGCACGAACCACGTGTCGTCCTCCATCTGCCGGACCAGGACGACGGTCTCGATCCCTTCGGGACGGTCGGCGATCACGACCTCGCCCGACCGGCTGTCGCCCTCCTGGTACTCGACGACCACCACGTCGGTGAACTCGAGCACCTCGGTGGCGTACGAGGCCGCCGCCGCCTCCGGTGCATCGAAACGCTGGCTGTGCAGGGGACTCGGATACGCGACCCCGTACGGGTCGACCTCGATGTCGACCGGGGCCGCCGTCGTGGTCGTGGTGTCGGCCGTGGTGGAGGGGACCGCGGTCGACTCCGTCGTGGTCGTCTGCGCAGACGTCACCGCGGGGTCGTCGTCGTCGGAGACGATGACGGCCACCACCACGAGGAGCAGGGCTGCCACCGCGGTGGCACCCGCGATCAGCCACCGTCGGCTTCGGTTGTCCGTCGCTGTCGTCATGGGACCATCATGGTCCGAGATGTCCGGCAGCGGGGGCGGATCGGCGGGCGCGGCAGGATCCGACGGGCGGAGTTCCTGTCGGCACTCGTGCGTACTGTCCACGAGGTGGCGTTGTTCCGGCACTGTTGCCTGGTGTGTGGCCGGACGGGCGAACCGCTGTGCCTGTCGTGTCGCCGTCGGCTGACCCCGCCGCCGTCCACCCGGGTGCGCGGCGTCGGGAGGGTGCCAGCGCTCTTCGCCTACGAGGGCGTCGGCGCGACGGTCGTGCAGTCGCTGAAGTTCCGCGACGGGCGCCGTCTGGTCACGCCGTTGGCCGACGCCCTCGCCGACGTCGTCCGGTCCCTTCACTGGGCCGACGAGCGAGTCGTGTGTACGTGGCTGCCCACCAGCGGCGGTCGGCGGCGACGCCGTGGATTCGACCAGTCCGAGCTCCTCGCCCGGGCCGTCGCTCGCCGACTGGACGCCCCGGCCCTGTCGGTCCTGCGCCGACGCCCCGGACGTGCCCAGACCGGTCGGACGCGCATGGAGCGTGACCGGAACGTCGAGTTCCATGCCGTCCGTCGGGTGGACCGGCCGCTCCTCGTCGTCGACGACGTCTGCACCACCGGTGCCACGATCCGCGCCGCGTCGACCGCGCTCGGCGAGGTCGACGCCCCCGTCGTGCGATTCGTGACCGTGGCCAGGACCCCCTGATCGGGCGGGCTCCGGTCCTGCAGACCCCGTCCGATGGGGTGACAGCCGGTAGCCTCACAGGACGGTGTCTCGAGAGGACAACAGGGTGAGCGACAACGGCACGGAAGCGAGCGATGATCGCATCAGGGTGATGATCTGCGACGATCACGCCCTTTTCCGCCGCGGGTTGGTCATGGTGCTCGAGGCCGAGGAGGACATCGAGGTCGTCGGTGAGGCCGAAGACGGACGAGACGCCGTGGCCCGGGTGGCCGACGTCGTTCCCGACGTCGTGCTCATGGATGTCCGGATGCCCGACATCGACGGGATCGAGGCCACCCGGCTCATCGCCGAACAAGCGCCGTCGGCCAAGATCCTCATGCTCACGGTGAGCGACGAGGAGAACGACCTCTACGAGGCGATCAAGGCGGGCGCCAACGGCTACCTGTTGAAGGAGATCTCCATCGAGGAGGTGGCCTCGGCGGTGCGCGCCGTCGTCTCCGGCCAGAGCCTGATCAGCCCCTCGATGGCGTCGAAGCTGCTCACCGAGTTCACCAACCTGGCCAAGCGCGCCGACGAGCGGATCTCGGTCCCGACGCCCCGGCTCACCGAGCGCGAGCTCGAGGTACTCCGGCTCGTGGCCCAGGGCATGTCGAACCGTGAGATCGCCGGCGAGCTGTACATCTCCGAGAACACCGTCAAGAACCATGTGCGGAACATCCTGGAGAAGCTGCATCTCCACACGCGTATGGAGGCCGTCATGTACGCCGTGCGCGAGAAGCTCCTCGACATCCCCGGCACCTGACGCACGCTCGCTCGTGATCGCCCTGCGGTCCGGTGGCGGCGATCAGGGATAGAGCACCGTCAGCATCTGGGTGTAGCGGTCGATGCCCGCGCTGCTGAGGTGGACGCCGTCGTCGGTGAGCAGGCCGGGCTCGCTGTTGGCGATGTGATTCCAGTCGGCGACGAACACGTTGTCGTGTTCGGCCGCGAGACGGTCGATCTCCCCGTTGACCTGCGTCTCCCAGCGGCGGGGGACCCGGAGGCGCACGAGGACGAGGTTCCGGTCCGGCCCGACCGCGTCGTATGCGGCATTGAACGAGTCCGTGGTGATCGCTCCGTTGTTCCCGATGTGGAGCACCACGGTGGGTCGCAGCTGGTTCTCGGCTGCGAGCTGCTGCAAGAACGCGATGCTCTCACTCGCCCGTCGTCCCTTGACCGCGTCGATGTGCAGCCGGTCTCCGTAGTGACCCACGAGTCGGTCGACGGCACCGAGCGTGACCGACTCCCCGATGATCGTGATCGGGCCTGCGTCCGCCGGCAGGCCCGTGGTGGGGGGTGTGGTCGTCGCGGTCGTCGGCACCGTGGGTTCGGGCGCGGCGGTGGTCGACGGGGCCGTGGTCGGTGGAACGGTCGTCGTCGGGGGCAGCGGCGCCCGAACGGTCACGACCTCGGCCGACGGCGTCGGGACGAGCAACAGGGCCACGACCGCAGTCGTCGCCGCCACGGCGCCCGTGACGCCGACGACGCGGGCACGTGCTCGTCCGATGGAGGCCTGGAGCCGGTGGGTGAGCCCCAGGAAGCGACCGTCACGGAAGGGTCGTTCGATGCAGCGGTACGAGATCTCGGACAGCCCGACGATCAGCGCGACGCGGACGAGCAGCGCCCCTGTCCCGGTGAGCCCCCAATCGACGCCCGGTCGGGTGAAGACGATGACGGGCCAGTGCCAGAGGTACAGCGAGTAGGAGCGTCGCCCGGCGGCGGTGAGCGCCGGTGATCCGAGGAGACGCCGTGTCGTCGACGCGGGATGGGTCGCGGCCAGCAACAGGGCGATGGTGCAGACGTCGACCCAGAGGAAGCCCCAGGGGTAGGTCCACGGGTCGAACTCGCTGCGGCCCCGGAACTGCCATACGAGGGCCGCGAGCGCGCCGACGCCCACCGCGTCGATCATCCGACGGGCGGGCGCGGAGACGTCCGCGCGGAGGCGCTCGGGCGTCCAGGCGAACGCGAGGGCCCCACCGAGGAGGATCCCGAAGGCTCGGGTGTCGGTGCCGTAGTACGCACGCTCTGGCGCGGCGATGTCGGCGGTGACATGCATCATCCAGAGCGACACGAGGGCTGCGGCGCCGATCAACAGGGCCGTTCGTCGTCGCCCGAACCGTGCGAGCGACGCCGGCAGCACGAGCGGCCAGAGCAGGTAGAACTGCTCCTCGATCGCGAGCGACCACAGGTGTCGGAGCGGCGACGCCCGACCGAACGACTCGAAGTACGGCTGGTCGGCGATGATCGCGTGCCAGTTCTGGACGTACAGGAGGCTGGCGAACGCATCGCCCCGGAACGACGCGGCCTCGCGTGCCGAGACCACGACGACGGTCCAGGCCCACACGGCGACCACGAGCGTGACGACCGCGGGAAGGAGACGGCGGGCACGGCGGAGCCAGAACGCGCGGCGATGGATCGCCCCGGTCCGCCACTCCTCGTCGAGCAGCAGTCGGGTGATGAGGAAGCCCGACAGCACGAAGAACACCTCGACACCGAGGTAGCCGCCCGCCGCCCACCCGTAGTCGAGGTGGTAGGCGACGACCGCGGCCACCGACAGCGCTCGGATCCCGTCGAGCCCCGGGAGGTACCGCAGCGGGGGGCGCGTGGACCAGCGGGGGACCGCGCCGTCCAGGGCGGACGTGAAGTCGGTCGTCTGCTCGGTCGTGGTCACGGGACGCAGTCGCACGCGACGTGGTCTGCGATCAGCCGCCCCAGCGCGCGTTGGCCGGCATCGTTGGGGTGGACGTTGTCGGCCAGCCAGTCGTGTCCTTCGCTCGCCGCGTACCAGTCGATGACACGGGCTCGTTCGTCTCGCTCGGCCAGCGCCGCCAGTGCCCGGTTGTTGGGGTCCTGGCGACCGAACCCATCGATGCGTGTGGTCACCCACCAGACGCGAGCGACGCCGGTCACCGCGTCCATCGCCGCGTCGAGGTGCTCGCTGGTGACCGAGGAGTTGTTGGCCAGGATCACGACCGCGACCTCGGGCACGATCCCTTCGTCCGCCAGGGCGGCCGCCTGGTCCGCGAGCGCCTGGACGCCGTCGGTGACGACCGTGCCTGCGGGAACCGCGCCGCACGGACCGTGGACGGCGTGGTCGATGCGACGGCAGTCGGCGGCGTCGATGTGGAGTTCGGACGCCAGCTGCGTGGCGATGTCATCGGTGACGAGGACCATCACCGAGTCGCCGACGAGCAGCACGTCGTCGGGCGCCGGGTCGGTCCCGATCCCACGGACCCGGGCGCGTAGTTCGCCCGCCGTGGGCGGGGGAGCGACACGCTCGGCCGCCGTGGTCGTCGGTTCTCGGGTCACTGCGACGGGTGCCTCGGAGCAGCCTGCGACGATCAGCCCACCGGCACAGAGACAACGCGCGGCTCGCTGCACGAAGGGCACCGGCTCAGGCTAGCGATGGACCCGGAGTTGACCCTGGCAGGTCATCCGCCGGCGAGTCGGTCCTGGATGGGGCACGATCGGGACCGCCGATACACTCCGAAGCCGCATGGGCATCCTCGATCGCGTCCTCAAAACCGGCGAAGGCAAGCGTCTCCGGGCGCTCCAAGGTCTCGTCCCCGAAATCAACGCTCTCGAGGACGTCTACGCGCCCATGAGCGACGAGGAGCTGCAGGCGCAGACGCCAGCGTTCCGCCAGCGCCTCGACAACGGCGAAGAACTCGACGACATCATGCTCGAGGCCTTCGCGGTCACTCGCGAGGCGGCCAAGCGGGTGCTGGGCCAGCGCCACTTCGACGTCCAGATGATGGGCGGTGCGGCACTTCACTTCGGCTGGGTCGCCGAGATGAAGACCGGCGAGGGCAAGACCCTCACCTCGACCCTGCCGCTCTACCTCAACGGCCTCGGTGGCAAGGGCACGCACATCATCACGGTCAACGAGTACCTCGCGACCTTCCAGTCCGAGTGGATGGGCCGTCTGTTCGAGTGGCTCGGCCTCACCGTCGGCCTCATCGTTCCCGGCAACCGCGACGCCGATCACAAGCGAGCGCAGTACGCGGCCGACATCACCTACGGCATCAACAACGAGTTCGGCTTCGACTACCTCCGCGACAACATGGCGTTGAGCCGCGAACGGCAGGTCCAGCGCGGCTTCAACTTCGCCATCGTCGACGAGGTCGACTCGATCCTCATCGACGAAGCACGTACGCCGCTCATCATCTCGGGCCGCGCGGCCGATGCCGCCAAGCTCTACTACCGCTTCTCGTCGATCGTGCGTGGGCTCCGACGAGACGAGCACTACGAGGTCGACGAGGAGAAGAAGATCGTCGTCCCCACCGAGGAGGGCATCGAGAAGGTCGAGGCCGACCTCGGTGTCGAGAACCTCTACGACGGCGTCGCCCAGAACCTCGTCCACCAGTTCCAGGTGGCGCTCCGCGCCAAGGAGCTGTTCCACCGTGACAAGGACTACATCGTCGTCGACGGCGAGGTGAAGATCGTCGACGAGTTCACCGGCCGCGTCCTCGACGGACGGCGTTGGTCCGAGGGTCTGCACCAGGCGGTCGAGGCCAAGGAAGGCGTGAACATCAAGGAGGAGAACCAGACCCTGGCGACGGTCACCCTCCAGAACTACTTCCGCATGTACGACAAGTTGGCCGGCATGACCGGTACGGCCACCTCCGAAGCCGCCGAGCTCGCCAACACCTACGACCTCCAGGTCGTCCCGATCCCGACCAACCTGCCGCTGGTCCGCGTCGACCAGGGGGATCTCATCTACAAGACCCTCGAAGGCAAGTTCGAGTCGGTGGCCGACGACGTCGAGCAGCGCTACGAGACCGGGCAGCCCGTCCTGGTGGGCACGGCGTCGGTCGCCACGTCCGAGGTCGTCTCCCGCGTGCTCGACAAGCGGGGCATCAAGCACCAGGTCCTCAACGCCAAGCCCGACCGGCAGTTCCGCGAGGCCGACATCGTCGCCCAGGCCGGTCGACTCCACACCGTGACCGTCGCCACGAACATGGCCGGCCGTGGTGTCGACATCCTCCTCGGTGGCAACCCCGAGCTGTTGGCCAAACAGGACCTCCGCAACGAGGGCCTCGATCCCGACGCGCTCGAGCCCGAGGACCGGACCCGTTACGAGAAGCTCCTCGCCCGATACGAGTCCGAGACCACGGCCGAAGGCAAGAAGGTCCTCGAGTTGGGTGGGCTCTACGTCCTGGGCACGGAGCGCCACGACTCCCGTCGCATCGACGATCAGCTCCGAGGCCGTTCGGGCCGTCAGGGCGACCCGGGCGAGAGCCGCTTCTACCTGTCGCTCGAGGACGACCTCATGCGGCTCTTCGCCACCGGCGCCGTCAACTGGGTGATGGGCAAGGCGCTTCCCGACGACGTCCCCCTCGAGGCGAAGATGGTCACCAAGGCCATCGAGCGGGCACAGCAGACCGTCGAGCAGAAGAACGCCGAGATCCGCAAGAACGTCCTCAAGTACGACGAGGTCCTCAACGAGCAGCGCAAGGTCATCTACGAGCTGCGCGATCAGATCCTCGACAAGACCGACCTGCGCGCCAAGATCGTCGAGAAGTACCTGCCCGAGGCCGTCGAGTCGCTCGTCGCCACCTACTGCGTGGCCGACTTCAGCGAGGAGTGGGATCTCGAGGGCCTCGTCGCCGCGGTGGGCGAGTACTGGCCGAGCGAGATCACCGAGGAGCAGCTGTCCGGGGCCGAGACGTCCGACCAGGTGTACGAGATCCTCGTGGACGAGGCGCTGACCCGGTACGAGAACCGTGAGGTCGAACTCGGCGAGGACGTCATGCGCCAGGTCGAGCGCCAGGTGATGCTGCGCATCATCGACACCGCCTGGCGGGAGCACCTCCAGGAGATGGACTACCTGCGCGAAGGCATCAACCTTCGGGCCATGGGCCAACGTGACCCGCTCGTCGAGTGGCAGCGCGAGGGCTACGAGATGTTCGAGGGCATGGTCGCCCGCATCGAACGCGACCTCGTCCGCTACGTCATGCACGTCCAGGTCAAGGATCCGGAGCAGGACCAGCAGCCGTCCGCTCCGGCCGTGGGCAAGGCGTTCAAGCTGTCCGAGGACGAACCGGCGGTCGCCGACTTGAAGACGTCGGGACCGGCCGACCCGTCCGGTGGTGGCCGAGACCTCGGATCCCTGGCCAGTGCCGAAGGTGCGCCGCCCAAGCCGGTCGAGGAATCGGCACCGGTGTCCAACACGCCGGTCGTGAAGTCCGACTGGGACAAGACCCCGCGCAACGCGCCCTGCCCGTGCGGCAGCGGCAAGAAGTTCAAGCTGTGCCATGGACGCGCCTGACCGGCCATAGGCTGCCTCGCTCCATGCGCGACTTCTCCGACGACCTCCGCGAGCTTCGGCGCCGCCTCGACGAGGCGCAGACCTACCTGCGCATCGACGAGCTCCGCGCCCGCCTTCCGCAGCTCGAGACCGAGGCCGGCCGTCCGGACCTGTGGGACGACCAGGAGCGGGCCAAGCAGGTCAACGCCGAGCTCGCCGCGTTGACCGACGACCTCGGTGCCTACGACGGTCTGCTCGCGCAGGTCGAGGACGCCGAGACGCTGGCGGAGATGGGCCGCGAGGAGGGCGACGACTCCCTCGAACCCGAGGTGGCCGAGTCGATCACCGCGATCGCCGCATCGCTCGACCGGATCGAACTCCGATCGCTGTTCTCCGGCGAGTACGACGAGCGTGACGCCATCTGCGAACTGCACTCCGGTGAGGGCGGTGCCGACGCGTCCGACTGGGCCAACATGTTGCTGCGCATGTACCTGCGCTGGGCCGAGAGTCACGGCTTCGACACCGAGATCGAGGCGGTCACCGAAGGCACCGAAGCGGGGATCTCGTCCGCCACGTTCCTCGTGAAGGGTCGCTACGCGTACGGCTGGTTGCGATCCGAGCACGGTGTGCACCGTCTCGTGCGCATCAGCCCGTTCAACTCCCAGGGCAAGCGCCAGACGGCCTTCTCGGCCCTCGAGGTCGTGCCGCTGCTCGACGATGCCGAGACCGACGTCGACATCGACGAGAAGGAGCTCCGGGTCGACGTCTACCGATCGTCCGGGGCCGGTGGTCAGCACGTCAACGTCACCGACTCGGCCGTGCGCATCACCCATCTCCCCACCGGCATCGTCGTGTCGTGCCAGAACGAGCGGTCGCAGCACCAGAACAAGGACCGCTGCATGACGATGCTCAAGGCCAAGCTGGCCGACCTCGAGCGACAGAAGCGCCAGGACCAGCTCGACTCGATCCGTGGCGAACAGCGGTCGGTGGGGTTCGGTTCGCAGATCCGCTCGTACGTGCTGCAGCCCTACCAGATGGTCAAGGACCTGCGGTCCGACTTCGAGGT
>JBFIHN010000042.1:0-13524 GCA_041601775.1 Acidimicrobiales bacterium | reverse complement strand
GCGGCCTCGCCGCGCGGCGCGACGCCGTAGGTCTCCCCGAACCAGTCCGTCGGATCCCACCCACGCGCGCCCAGTTCGCACGTCTGTTGTGCTCGCGCGTAGTACGGGGCGAGCGTGGCCATGTCGATCGGCCACCCCGACCACGGCAGGTGCGGGCGGACGTCGAGGTCGTGGCTGTCGAGCGGGTGGCACATGCCGCTCCAGTGGTTGGTCGAGCCCCCCAGGTAGCGGAGCCGCACCGAGTCGAGCGACAGCTCGGCATCACCGAAGCGGAGTGGCAGCCCCACGTTCTCGCCCTGGTACAGCGACGCGGAGCGAGCGTCGAAGTCGAGACCGCCGCTCTCGAGGAGCACGACCGATGCACCGGACTCGACGAGGGAGCGCGCCACGGTGATCCCGGCCGCACCACCGCCGACCACACAGACGTCCACCCCACCGATGTCGCCGACCACCTCGTCGGCACGTTCGATCAACGGTGCTCCAGGGCCACGATGGCCGCCAGTCGAGCCTCGGTCAGCGACAGCACCCATCCGTCGAGCCGCAGGGTCCGTCCGGCGACGAAGTCGTCCCGCACCGCGCCACCGAACCTGGCAGCGAGTTCGACGACATCGGGGGTCGCGTCGTCACCCAGGCCGACGAGCGAGCGCAGCGTGCTGGCGTCGACCGCGTCGGTGTCCGATGCGAGATAGCGACGCCCGATGACTGCGATCGCCTCCGCCGTGGTCAACGGCTCGTCGGCGTCGTGGTCCACCTCGGTGAGGACGACGGGGTTCGTCTCGCTGCTGTCGCCGCAGGCGAGCAGCGAGACGCAAGCGGCCGTCAGTCCTGCGCCACCGGCCAGCCGGAGGACGTCACGTCGATCGAGCACGGCTATTCCCTGGCGGTCTCGGCGCGGCCGACGGCCTCGTGATCGAGTTCCTGGTCGTCTTCGAGTTCGACGACGACACGTCGGATCCGGCCGGTGAACGCGAACGGCGACTCGTACTCCGAAACCGGCGAGACCCGGTCACGTCCGATGTCGAGCCCGCTCCACGAGATCGTCACCACGAAGATCCTGTCGGTCTCGAAGCTCCCGCTGTCCACACCGTCGATCCGCAGCGTGCCGACGCCCATCGCCTTCCCCCCGAATGCTGGTTCCCGGGTCAAGGAGAACTGCAACGTCGACGGCCCCGCCGGCACCGGACGGTCGGAGGTGACGACCTGGTGGTGCCCGCCGACGGACAGGTCGTGGACGAGGCGCCCGTCCTTGACGTAGAGCGAGTACCCCGACGTCTCGTCCCCGTGGGCGAGGAGCACGCCCTCGCCACCCTCGAGCACCTCGGCGGTGATCGTGTACGAGCGGCTCCGCAGGTCCGGCGCCGCGTCGGTGGGGACATGGCCCATGCCGGCCCAGAACTCGTAGTGCGTCCGGCCGCCGCGATGACGTTCGGCGTTCTCGGCGAAGCGTTCCGCGAACCGATCGTCGAGCGGGAGCACCTGGTTCGCCGCCGCCTGTGCCCACCACAGGTCCTGGAGCGCTGCGAGCCGGTTTGGCTCGGCTGCCGCGAGGTCGTGCACCTCCGAGAAGTCCTCGGCCAGGTGATAGAGCTCCCATCGGTCGTCGTCGAAGGGCGTGTACGGCGGGTGGTACGCCACGGCCTTCCATCCGTCGTGCCAGATGCCGCGGTGCCCGAACATCTCGAAGTACTGGGCGTCCTTGGGCGGTGACGCCGACGCGTCATCGAACGTGCCCCGGAACGAGGCCCCGTCGAAGGGCTGCTGCTCGTACCCGCCGACGGCGTCCGGGAGCGCGAGACCGAGCACGTCGAGCAGGGTGGGGACCACGTCGTTGGCGTGGCAGAACTGCTCGCGGATCTCCCCCCTCGCCGCGATGCCCTCGGGCCACGAGACCACGAGCGGGTCGCGGATCCCGCCACCATGGGTGTTCTGCTTGTAGCGCTTCAGCGGCGTGTTGGCAGCCATGGACCACCCCCACGGGAAGTTCGAGTGGGTGCCGGGACCACCGACGTCGTCGAGGCGGGCGAGCTTGTCGTCCATCGACTCCGGCTGCGCGTTGAACGGCCCCATGGCGTTCACGAATCCCGCTCGACCCCCCTCCTGGCTGGCACCGTTGTCCGAGAGGACGAGCACCATCGTGTCGTCGGCCATCCCCGCCTCGTCGAGGAACGCCATCAGGCGGGCGATCTGTCGATCGGCGTGGTCGAGCATGGCGGCGTACGCCGCCTGCAGGCGGGTGAACACCCGCTGCTCGTCCGCCGAGTGATCGTCCCAGGCCTGCACGTGGTCGTTCCGGGGTGGGAGTTCGGTCCCTGCGGGGACGATGCCCATCTCGATCTGCCGGGCCAGACGCTCGGAGCGCGTGACGTCCCAGCCCTTCGCGAAGACCGACTCGTACTCGTCGATGATCTCCTTCGGCGCCTGGTGCGGTGCGTGGCACGCGCCGAACGCGACCCACGTCAGCCAGGGCGCGTCGGGCACGCCGGCTCGATGGTCCTTGAGGAACTCGATGGCCTTGTCGACGACGTCGATCGACAGGTGGTAGCCGTCCTCGTAGGTCCCCGGCGGGTCGACGTGGTGGTTGTCGTAGACCAACTCGGGCGCGTACTGGTCGGTCTCGGCGTCGAGGAACCCGTAGTAGCGGTCGAAGCCGCGCTGCAGCGGCCAACCGTCGTAGGGGCCGGTCGGGCCGGTCTCGGTGAGCGGGGTGACATGCCACTTGCCCGTCAGATAGGAGCGGTAGCCGTACGGCTTCAGGATCTCGGCGACGGTGCCGGCCGACCGGGCGATCTTGCCGCGGTAGCCCGGGAATCCGCTGTCGAAGTTCGCGAGACACCCCACGCCGACGTTGTGGTGATTGCGACCGGTGAGCAGGGCTGCACGGGTCGTCGAACACATCGCCGTCGTGTGGAACCCGCTGTAGCGGAGCCCGCGGGCGGCGATGGCATCGATCGCCGGCGTGGCGATCTCGCTCCCGTAGCAACCGAAGTCCGAGAAGCCGACGTCGTCGAAGAGGACCACCAAGACGTTGGGCGCGTCACCGGGCAGCGGACGGGTGGACGGTGGCCAGGACGGCGTCGATTCCGCGACGGTCGTCCCGATCACTGCCTCGCCGCGCTGGGTCATGGAGCGACGTTAGGCATGGCCGCAGCGGCCTCGCATGATCCCCGGGCGCGTCCGATCGCGGCCGATTCAGTACCGTTCACCCCGCATGAAGCTCATCATCCAGATCCCCTGTCTGAACGAGGAGGACCAACTCCCCGCCACGATCGGAGATCTCCCGACCGAACTCGAAGGCTTCGACGACGTCGAGTTCCTGGTGATCGACGACGGGTCCACCGACCGTACGGTCGAGGTCGCGCGCCGACTCGGCGTGCAACACATCGTGCGGCTCACCAGCAACAAGGGGCTGGCCTACGCATTCCAGGCCGGCATGGACGCGGCACTGAAGTTGGGCGCCGACGTGATCGTCAACACCGACGCCGACAACCAGTACTCGGCGGACGACATCCCCGCGCTGGTGGCACCGATCCTCGCCGGCGAGGCCGACATGGTCATCGGCGACCGCCAGGTGATGGGCATCGAGCACTTCTCCTCGGTCAAGAAACGCCTGCAGAAGGCGGGTTCGTGGGTGGTCCGCCAGGCGTCGGACACCTCGGTCCCCGACGCCACCTCCGGCTTCCGGTCGTACAACCGCGAAGCCGCCATCGGCCTCGTCGTGGTGTCGAAGTTCACCTACACGCTCGAATCGCTGATCCAGGCGGGGAAGTCGCTGACCGCGGTGTCCCACGTCCCGGTGCGGACGAACGACAAGACCCGTGAATCACGGCTGTTCGGGTCGATGTGGACCTACATCCGGCGCAACATGGTCGCGATCTTCCGCATCTACACCGGCTGGGAGCCCCTCGCGGTGTTCACCACGCTCGCGGTGCTCCTCGGCATCGGCTCGCTCGCCGCGTTCAGTCCGTTCCTGTCCGACTGGGTCCTCAACGGCGAGACCGGCGGCCATCTGCAGTCGATCATCCTCGGCGGCATCTTGTTCATGGCCGCCGTGCAGCTGTTCGCGCTCGGTGTCATCGCCGACCTGATCGCCGCGCACCGGGTCGTGTCGCACCGGACGCTCGAACGGGTGCGACGGATCGAACTCGAGGTCGGCGTCGGACCATCGCACTACGAGTGCCCCCATTCGGACGAGGTCGCTCGGTAGGGTCTGCGCCGCGGGTGACGAATCGATGGCTGGGCCGCGCCCAGGTCTGCCAGGAGGAAGTTCTGTGACTCTGCGAACCATGGCTCGGCGGCTCGGCGCCGCCCTCATGGCGGTGTGCTGTGTGCTGCCGTTGCTCGCCGTCCAGGCGACTCCGGCCGCGGCCGCGACGACGATGACGTTCTCCGGCCGGGGCTACGGGCACGGGCGAGGGATGGGCCAGTACGGGGCCTATGGCTACGCGAAGAACCATGGCTGGTCGAGCACCCAGATCCTGGACCACTACTACGGCGGCACGCGATCGGCGCAGGCCTCGACAGCGGCGAACGCCCCCACGCTCCCCTACCGGCGGATCCGACTCGAGCGCATGGCCAACAAGGTCACCACCGTCGCCATCGTGAACGGGTCGCTGTCGCTCACCCCCAACAGCGGCTCGATCTCGCTCCCTGCCAACACCAAGGCCGTCAAGATCTTCCGGAGTTCGGCCGTCACCAACGCCCCCCTGATGTACAGCACCGGGTCCTCGTGCACCGGCGCGTTCTCCGACTGGGTCCAGACCAGTGCGACCATCATCGACGTGGGCAAGAACCGCTCGGACACGGCCGACCGCAACGACCTGATCCACGTGTGTCCGACCGCGGGCGCCAGCTACGACGTGACCAGCAACGCCACGGTCTGGTACCCGGGCTCGATCCGGGCGCAGGTGGCCAAGAAGACAGTCAACGGGGAGGTCGTCGACGTGTGGATGGAGACCCTCAACCTGACGACGGTCGAGAACCAACTGCGGGGAATCGTCCCCAACGAGATGCCGGCCAGTTGGTCTGCCGCTGCGCTCCAGGCGCAGTCGGTCGCTGCCCGTTCCTACTCGATGTCGGGCGACTCCCGATGGGGCAGCCACGCCGACACCTGCGACACCATCTACTGCCAGGTCTATGCCGGCTGGTTCAGCTCTCGCTCGACGGACACCGGGAACCGGACCACCCACCCGAACACCGACGCCGCCATCGCCGCGACGAGTGGTGTCGTCCGGCTCCACAACTCGAACAACCGCATCGCCTCGACCGAGTTCTCCTCGAGCACGGGTGGCCACACCGCAGGAGGGACCTACCCCGCGGTGGCCGACGCCGGCGATTCGATCAGCCCCCACGCCACCTGGACGGTCACCGTGTCGGTTGCGCCGCTCGAAGCCGCGTACCGGCCGGGCAAGCAGCTGCGGTCGATCGAGGTCACCAAGCGAAACGGTCTCGGCACCGGCGGAGGACGCGTCGTCACCGCCAACCTCCACTTCTCCGACGGTTACGTCGCGACGGGTGTCAGCGGCAACACCATCCGGTCCAAGCTCGGTCTGAAGTCCGACTGGTTCTTCACCGGCTGTGAGCCCCAGTCACGCTTCATCGAGGCCGCGTACCGGCTGTTCGTCAAGCGGTCCGCGTCGGCGAGCGACGTCGACTACTGGTGCGCCTCGGTGCGCAACGGCGAGCGGACCCACCTCACGAGCGCCCTCTCCGTGAGCGACGAATGGGCCGGCACCGAGGTCGACAACCTCTACCGCAAGATCCTCGGTCGCGGTGCCGACGCGAACGGACGTGCCTACTGGCTCGCCCGCATCCGGTCCGGTCTCCACGTCGAGGAGATCGCCATCTACTTCTACGGCGGGGCCGAGTACTTCAGTCGGTCGGGCAAGACCAACGCCGGCTTCGTCGACCGCCTCTACCGCGACCTCCTCGGCCGGCCGTCCGACAGCGGACGCAACTACTGGATCGGCATGCTCGATCGCGGCCAGATGGACCGTGCGGGCGTTGCCGCGAGCTTCTACGCCTCGAGCGAGTCACGCCGCCAGCGGGTGACGCGGCTGTATGCGACGATCCTCGGGCGAGGTCCCGACTCCAGCGGGCTGGCCTACTGGGCGGGCGTGCTCCCCGAGATCGGTGACGTCACCCTGGCGGCGTACCTCGCCTCGTCGCAGGAGTACTACAACCGCACCACGCGCTGACGCTCGTGCACGGGACTTCGAACGCCGATCGGGCGATCGGTAGGGTTCGCGCCTCGTGACCGACCTCGATCGCACCGGAACCATCGCGTTCGTCCCTCCTCGGTACGGACCGGGCGTCGTCGGCGGCGCCGAGGTCGTCTTCAGTGAGTTCGCCCACGGACTCGCCGACCTCGGCTGGGACGTCGAGGTGCTGACGACGTGCGCCCGCGACCACTTCACCTGGGCCAACGAGTTCCCGCCCGGGACGTCGACCGACGGCAAGATCACCATCCGTCGCTTCCCCACCGTGCTCGACACGCCCGGCAAGGACCGCGACCGGCTGGGCAACCGCATGCTCGCAGGCGAGCGGCTCACGCTCGACGAGCAGCAACGCTGGGCCAACGACAGCCTCCGTGTTCCCGACCTGTGGTTCCACGTCCTCGACCACGGCGACGACTACCGGGCGATGTTCTTCGGGCCGTACATGTTCTGGACCAGCCTCGCCGTCGGTCAGGTCCATCCGGATCGTTCGATCCTCATCCCCTGCCTGCACCGCGAACCCGCGGCATCCCTCGACATCTACAAGCCCCTGGTCGAGGGCTCGGTCGGCGTGGTCTTCCTCTCGGACCCGGAGCGCGACCTGGCAGCGGAGCTGTTCCGCCTGCCGGGCAACCACGAGGTCCTCGGATCCGGGATCGCGCTCCCCGAGCACTACGACGTCGACGGCTTCCGAGCCGCGCACGGCATCGACGGACGGTTCGTCTACTACGCCGGACGCCGGGAGTGGGCCAAGGGCTGGTTGGACCTCGTCGAGGCCTTCCGGATTGTCCGGGCGCGCGGATCGTCGCTCCAGCTCGTGACGTCCGGCGCCGGAGATCCCACCCTCGGGGCGCCCGAGCTCGGCGATGCGCTGATCGACATCGGGTTCGTCGACGACGCGACACGCGACGCCGCCATGGCCGCCGCGGACTGCTACGTCCAGCCGTCCGCGCTCGAGAGCTTCTCCCGGACGATCCTCGAGGCGTGGGGCGCCGGAACGCCCGTCATCGCCAACGCCGCCAGCGACGTCGTCTCCTGGCATGTCGAGCGGTCGGGCGCCGGCGTGCTGTACCGCGGCGGAGCCGAGTTGGTCGAGGCGCTGACGCTGCTCGACGAGAACCCCGCTGCGTTCGCCGAGCTCGCGTCCGGCGGCCGGGACTACGTCCGCGAGCACTACGAGCCGTCGTCGATCGTCGGTCGACTCGACGATGCGATCCGGCGGTGGACGCAATGACCACGCTCATGATCACGCCGTTCGCCCCGTCACGGGACGGGATCGCGAACTACGCGGTGCAGGAGGTCGCGTCGCTCCGTCGCTCGGGAGTCGACGTCGAGGTGCTCTCGCCCCTGCCGTCGGCGGCGCACCACCACCTCGTGGTCGGATCGGCCACCGGCATGACCCGGCTGCTCCGACGTGCGAGCCGCTACGAGCGCATCATCGTCCAGGCGTACCCCGAGCTGTTGTTCGGTGCCTGCCGACACCGCATCGAACGACTGCTGGTCTGGCGACTGTGGCAACAGGTCGCGGCCAGGACCGAGGTCGAGTTCCGGATCCACGAGATCGACTACGCGACGATCACCGCCGACCCGCTCACGCAGCGGGTGGCGACCGCCGCGCTCGCCTCGTTCGATCGTCGCACGGTGCACACCCAACCCGAGCGAACGGCACTGCTCGACGCTGCGCCGGACATCGGTACGGTCGACATCGTCGACCACGGCGCGGCGTTCATCCCTCGGACCACGCTCGATCGCACGCAAGCCCGCGCCACGCTCGGCCTCGACCCCGATGCGTACATCTTCTTGTCGATCGGGTTCGTGCAACGCCACAAGGGCTTCGACCGTGCCGTCCGGGCCTTCGCCCGCGTCCAACCCCACGCTCCCGTGGACACCCAGTTGCACATCGTCGGCGACATCCGGGTCGATCACCCGGACCTCGCCGCCTACCGCGACGAACTCGACCGGATGGTCGCTTCGACCGCGGGGTGCTCCCGACGCACCGGCTATGTGGGCGACAGCGAGTTCGATCGGTGGATCGTGGCCGCCGACTGTCTGGTCCTCCCGTACCGGAGCATCTGGTCGTCGGGTGTGGTCGAGCGCGCCGCGCTGTTCGACCGACCGGTGATCGTGACCGACGTCGGCGGACTGGCCGACCAGGCACGTGCCAACACGACCGTCGTGGCCGACGACCACGAGCTGATCGAGGCCATGGCTCGATCCGTCGGCGTCGACGGCCAGGTCGGCACCGACGACCTCCCGCCCGACCGGCGGGCCATCGAGTCGGTCGTCAAACGGCATGCAGGGACGGTGCGCGCCGACGGTGTCACCCGCCCGTCCGACCATCTCCGCCACGTCCCTGCCGCCATCCTGGGCCAACCGGTCTCGGAACGGCGGGGGGTGCCCCAGGTGAAGCGGATGATCTTCCGTCTGACCAGTTGGATGACCCAACCGCTCGCCGACACGGTCAACGACCTCCGAGACGCCACCAACTCGGCGATCGACGACCTCGAGGAACGCAACCGTTGAGTCACGCGGACGCTGCACGGCGTCTCGTTCGCCGCGGGCCCACCCCGGTACGGTGTCGCGGCCTCTCCCTTGCCTGGAAGACCCCATGATCTCCACCGCCGACCTCGCCGCATACACACCACTCACGGTGAACTTCGCGCGCCGTGAACTCGCCGCGCGGTACAAGCGGAGCCTGCTGGGCTGGTCATGGTCCATCATCAACCCGCTGGCCACCGTGGCGATCTACACACTGGTCTTCGGTGTGATGTTCCGGGCCGCTCCGCCGCCCACGGCCAACGGGCGCGGCGAGTACTTCTCGCTGTACATGTTCAACGGCCTCATCGTGTGGTCCTTCTTCACCGCAGTCCTCAACGGCTCGATGGGCTGGATGGGCAGCGTCAGCGAGATGCGCAAGAAGGTGTACTTCCCTGCCGAGACCGCCATCTTCGGGGGCACCATCGCCGTCGGCGTCCAGTCGGCGCTCGAGATGCTCGTGCTGCTGGTGATCATGGTCTCGCTCCTCAACGTCGGAGCGACCTTCCTGTTCTTCCCGCTGGTGTTGATCATGGCCGGCCTGTTCGGGCTCGGGCTCGGCCTGGTCGTCGCCATCCTCAACACCCTCTACCGCGACGTCTCGTACCTCATCGGCATCGTCCTGCAGCTCACGTTCTTCCTGGTCCCGATCGTGTACACGCCCGAGATCCTCCCCGACGAGGCCTACGGACTGCCGATCAAGACCATCCTCAAGTTCCATCCCATGGAACCGTTCATCGCCGCCGGCCACGAGGCCGCCTACTTCCAGCAGGTCCCGACCCTGGCGCAGGTGGCCGCGATGACGTTCTGGACCGCCGGCTCCTTGACGTTCGGGCTGTGGTACTTCCGCCGACGCTCGATGCGGATCAGCGAGGAACTGTGACCGAGTCCGCCATCTCCGTCCAGGGCCTCTCGAAGCGGTTCCGGCTCCAGCGCGATCGCCCGTCCTCCATCAAGGAGGCGATCCTGCGACGCAACAAGAGCACCGTCGAGGACTTCTGGGCCCTCCGCGGCGTCGATCTCGAGATCCCCAAGGGTTCGTTCTACGGGTTGATCGGCCACAACGGCTCGGGCAAGTCGACGCTGCTCCGCATGATCGCCGGCATCCACGAACCCACCGACGGCCAGGTCGTCGTCGACGGCCGGATCTCGGCCCTGCTCGAGTTGGGGGCCGGCTTCCATCCCGACCTGACCGGCCGCGAGAACATCTACCTCAACGGCGCCATCCTCGGGCTCAACACCCGCCAGATCGAGTCGTCGGTCGATCGCATCATCGAGTTCAGCGGCCTCGAGACCTTCATCGACACGCCGGTGAAGGCGTACTCGAGCGGCATGCACGTCCGCCTCGGCTTCGCCATCTCGGTGAACGTCGACCCCGAGATCCTCCTCATCGACGAGGTGATCGCCGTCGGCGACGAGGAGTTCCAGCGCCGCTGCTTCGACCACCTCTATGCGCTGCGCCGCAAGGGCGTCACGATCGTGCTCGTGTCCCACGCGTCCGGTCTCGTCGAGAGCCTGTGCGACGAGGTGACGTGGCTCGAACGCGGCGTGGTCCAGATGACCGGCCCCGCCCAGGAAGTCGTCCGCGGGTACATCGGTCGGGTCAACGACCAGGAGGCCGAGCGCCTCGCCGAGGAGGACGACGGTGTCGCCAGCCCGGTCGAGGAGGTCGGTGAGGAAGGGACGCGACGCGGCAGCGGCGAGATCCGCGTCATCCACGTCCAGTTCCTCGACGAGCAACGACTCGCACGCTCGACCGCCAACACCGGCGAAGCGTTCGTCATCCGCCTCTGGTACGAGGCGCTGTTCCCGATCCACGACCCGGTGTTCTCCATCGGCATCCACCACGAGAACGGCACGTTCGTCGCGGGACCGAACTCGCAGATCGGCTCGGTGGACACCGGAACCGTCGAGCCCGGCAAGGGCTACGTCGACATCGTGGTCGACCGTTGGCCGATCCTCCCCGGCCAGTACTTCCTGTCGGCCGCCGTGACGAGCAACGACATGTTGCACACGTTCGACGCCTGGGAACGGTCACACAAGCTCATCACCCAGCCGGGGACCAGCGAAGAGCGTTTCGGCCTCGTCGACATGGAACCGCGCTGGTTCCCACCGACACCCCACGAGCCCGCCTGAACTCAGGTCGCGACCGGCTCGACCTGATCGTCATCGCCGGCGAGTGCGATCCCGGTGCCGCATGCAGCAGTCCAGACGAAGCCCACGCCTGCGACGAGCGCGAATGCCACCGACACGAACCGTGGCCACGGCGACCACGTGAGCATCGCCGCCACCTGGTCTCGGATCGACCCGGCGGGCGGCCCCCAGTAGTACCCGAGGATCGTAGTCATCGCCTTCCACTGCACGGCGGCAACCCACGCGCTGACCACGACCGAGACGATGACCGCGGCACGCCCTCGAACCCAGCCGTACCCGGCGCCGACGACCACGGCCACGAACGGAAGCGCCGAGAAGTAGTACCGACCCTGCAGTCCGGAGAACCGAGCGCTCCCGACGTAGCCACGGTAGGTCTGCACTGCCGTCACCAGGACGAGCACCAGGAAGGGGAGCAGCGACACGACGACGACCGTGAACGTCGGGGTGTCTCGCCCCGCGGACCGGCGACCCCGCAGCGCAACGACCGCTGCGAGGACGATGCCGAGTCCGAACAGGATCAGCCACGCCTCGACCCAGCGCCAGTCCATCGACAGTTCGAGCCAGCCGAATCGCCCGAAGGTCGTCCGCGGCATGATGTTGCGGAACGTGGCGAACCACGTCCACGGCTCTGGAACGAACCCTGCCGGCGCCGGGGGGAGCAGCGCGGGGCCGCCAGGCTGCGGCGTGCCGAACACCACGACGTTGCGAATGATCCACCACCCGCCTCCCACGACGCTCGACGACGCGACGATGGCGACGTCGCGCACGACTCCGGTCAGGCGTGTCCGGGTTCGGACCCAACTGACGAGGAATGCCGCCCCCACGGCGACCAACGGGCCGACGATGAACGCCTTCGTCATCATGCCCAGGCCCGCCACCAGCCCGACAGCGACCAGGAGACGTCGACTCGGTCTCGACCGGATGACCTCGGCGGCCAGACGAAGCAGCCCGGCGCCGATGAGCACGAGCATCGCGTCGTTCGTGACGAGGGCGTTGATGTGGGTGAACTGCGGTATCGAGGACGGGACCAACCCCGCGATCCATGCAGCGGAGCGCGACGCCCCGAGGACCATGGCGGAGCGGAAGATGAGAAAGGGAACCGGGATGACGAGCAGGATCGTCAGGAGGCGAGCGACGGCCACCTCGCGGTCGAAGGCCCATCTCGGACCGGGCTCGACGACATCGATCGCGGCGAGCGCCGACCCGGTGACCACCGAGTAGAGCGGGCCGTGCTGGCTGATCTGGTTGTACGACTTGCTGGGCGCGTCCGTACCCAACTCGTCGAATCGCGGCCGGTCCCCTCTGGAGAGCGCTTCCGACTGTTCGAGGTTCCTGGAACGGTTCCCGAACTCCACGATGCCGAGAGAACGCTCGACCTGGGTGGAGATGTACCGGGAGACGACCGCATAGTCCGCGTCGTGCGACCACTCCCGGGCCAGATCGAAGTGGTGCGGTTCGTCCGGGCCCCGAAACGAGGGCGCGATGACCGAGTGCACGAGCAGGAGACCCAGCAACAGGGCCGAACACGACAATGCTGCGGCAAGTTCCGTCGTCCCCTTGACGCCGATCCTGTGAATCCGACTGGTGATGGCCGTACTCCGACTTCCGTGTCCTGCCATCGACCCCAAGACCGCCATCCTTCCGGCTTCGACAGCCACACGCAAGCTTGGACGCAGGAGAGCGAGCCGGCCCGAGCCCGGCCGCGTCGTCGGGAGCACCCTGGTTGCCCACCCCGGTGGCCAGCCACCAGCATCGGTACAATCGCCCTCTCTCACACAGAACGACGAGGACCGGATGACGCAACCGCAGGCGCAGTACGACGCGGCGTACTACCGCGCGTACACGGGGATCGGAGAACACCTCGAGTACGACCGCAGCGAGCATTGGCTGACGTTTTTCGGCGGTGTCGGTGACCAGATCGTTCGGAGGCTCTCGCCGAGAACCGTCCTCGACGCGGGATGCGCCATCGGTCTCCTCGTGGAGGCGCTGGTGCAACGTGGCGTCGACGCCCGTGGAATCGATGTCTCCGAGTACGCGGTCTCCCAGGTCCCCGATGTCCTCTCCGGACGCGTCTCGGTCGGCTCGGTCACCGAGCCCATCGAGGGAGCGTTCGATCTCGTCACCTGCATCGAGGTCATCGAACACATCCCTCCCAGCCAACTCGGCGCAGCGGTCGCGAACCTCACCGCGGTCACCGACACCCTCCTCCTCTCGACCACGCCCGAGCACTGGGAGGAACCCACACACGTCAACGTGCAGCCTCCCGAGTACTGGGCGTCGCTGCTGGCCGAGTACGGATTCCATCGGGACCATGACTTCGACGGCTCCTTCCTGACGCCGTGGACGGTGCTCTTCCGCCGGTCGGACCCCGATACCCCGAAGCTGGTCCGCGGCTACGAACGGGAGCGGTGGCGACTGGTGCAGGAGCGCGATGCCCTGCGCGACGCAGCGCTGTCCCGAGGCCCCGGACTCGACGCTGTCCCGCAGGGCAGCGGCGCACACCAGACGACGATCGACGACCTCCGCCGCCAACTCCGCGACGCCATCGACGCCGCCCACGGCGCCGACGCCCGTCGAGCGAACGTCGAGAGCCGCCTGCAACACGTCGAGTACGCCCTCTCCG
>JBFIHN010000041.1:0-13556 GCA_041601775.1 Acidimicrobiales bacterium | reverse complement strand
GTGGTGTCGCCGTGTACGGGCGAGCGGGCCAACCCTGCCGGCGCTGCGGCACGCTGGTCCGCATGCGTCGTCAGGGACCGCTGGCGCGCTCGACCTACTGGTGCCCCGAGTGCCAGCCGCCCGAGAAATCGGTTGCCGTCCCCCGAGTTCGTGAATAGGTTCACAAGCATGCAGGAGCGTCCGCACGTGGTCGTGATCGGCGCCGGGTTCGGGGGCCTCGCCGTCGCCCGCGAACTCGTCGACCAGCCGGTCGCCGTGACCGTGGTCGACCGGAACAACTTCCACACCTTCCTCCCGCTGCTCTACCAGGTGGCCACCAGCGGACTGAACGCCGCCGACGTCGCCCACTCCGTACGGGCCGTGTTCCAGAAGGCGGACAACGTCCACGTCCGGCTCGGCACCGTCACCGGCGTCGACTGGGAGACGCGCTCGATCGCCTTCGACGACCAGCAACCGATGACCTTCGACCATCTGGTGGTGGCCGCGGGTTCGTCGACCAACTACTTCGGCGTCCCCGGCGCAGCCGACCATGCCTTCCCGCTCTACTCGATCACCGACGCGGTCGAGCTCCGCAACCGGATCATCGAGCAGTTCGAGGCTGCCGACCGTGAGCCAGCCCGTATCGACGAGGGGGCGCTGTCGTTCGTCATCGTCGGTGGCGGCCCGACCGGCGTCGAGCTCTCCGGGGCGATGGCCGAACTGTTCGACCGCGTGCTGCGCAAGGACTTCTCCCACCTCCCCGTCGACCGGGCACGCGTGGTGCTCGTCGAGATGGCGGACTCGCTGCTCACCCCGTTCCAGAAGCGCAGCCGCCGCCACGCCATCGATGCGCTGCGCCGTCGCGGCGTCGACGTCCGGCTCGCGACGCGGGTCGAGTCGGTGGCCGCCGACCACGTGGTGCTCGCCGGCGGCGAGCGCGTACCCACGCGGACCCTGATCTGGGCAGCCGGCGTCCAGGCCAGTCCGTTGACCGCCGCCCTCGACGTCGAGTTGGGCGCCGGGGGCCGGATCGTCGTCGACGACGACCTCTCGATCCGGGGCCGGCCCGGCGGCTGGGCCCTCGGCGACATCGCCCACATGACGACGGCCGACGGAACACCCGTGCCCCAACTCGCCCCGGCGGCCATGCAGGGTGGGCGCCTCGTCGCCCGCAACATTCTCCACCGGGTCGAGGGCCGACCGTCCGAGACGTTCGCCTACCGCAACAAGGGGACGATGGCGACCATCGGTCGCCGTGCTGCGGTGACGGAGATCCCGCACCTGCCGCCGATGGTGGGCTCGGTCGCGTGGCTGGCGTGGTTGGTGCTCCACCTCTACATGCTCATCGGGTTCCGGAACCGGGTGTCGGTCCTCGTGAACTGGGCGTGGAACTACCTGACCTGGGACCGCGGCCCACGCATCCTGCTGCGGAACGGGAAGTAGCGTCCGGCGCATGGCTGACGCTGCTGCGATCCGGAACACCATCCACACCTACTGCGAGCGCTACACCGACGACCGCGACGGCTGGCTCGACCTCTTCGCCGAAGGTGCCACGGTCGAGGACCCGGTCGGGTCCGACGTCGTGGTCGGCAAGGAGGCGATCGGCGCGTTCTGGGACATGGCCCACGGCCTCGCCGACACGGTGACGCTCACCCCGAGTGCGTACGTCAAGGTCGCCGGCAACGAAGCCGCCTTCGCGATGGATGCGCGCATGGAGTCGGCCGACGGCGTCAGCGGCATGAGCGTCATCGACGTGATGACCTTCGACGACGACGGCAAGATCACCAGCCAGCGCGCCTACTGGGACTTCGCCGACCTCGCACCGCTTCATTGACCCGTTCTCGCTCGTACCTCGCTGCGAGCGGGTCCACGTTCGCACGGAGCCGCTGGTCCGGTCACTGCTGACCGGTCATCCCGCGGCGGTCGTCCGTCCCGGTCGGTGCTCCTTGCGCAGGACGAGGCGCAGGCCCGACCAGGTGTCGTCGATGGCGCAGACCTTGTTGTCGACCATGCCGGTGGGCAGCCCCACCGCTCGGACCACGTCCTCGGTCATGTCGGTGGGCACGCCCGACGCCCGCTTGGGCCAGGCGATCCACAGACCACCGGCGACGTCGAGGGCGCGCATGGCCACCGGCAGCCGCTTCTCGAAGCCGGCTCGGGTCGTGTGGAACGACACGATGACGTCGTTGCGGCCACGGGCCGAGCGCCGGACCAGCACGCCGTCGGGGAGCGGGCCGAGCGTGTCGGCGAAGCCGTCGGGGGCATCGAGCAGGGCGATCGAGTGTTCTTCGCGGATGCCGAGCTTCTTCGGCAGCGGGGTGCCGGAGTAGCCGGCCATCAGGCCCGTCCGAGGACCCGGTCGACTGCGATCTCGATGATGGCCCGGTCCGCTCGAGCTTGCGGTTCGCGGTAGCGCTCGGCGTAGCGCCGTTCGCCTTCCCGGCAGGCGGCGGGTTCGGTCGTGACCGTCGCCGGCCCCTCGAGGCTCAACCACCGTCCACCGTCGACCTGGCTCACCACCGCCCGTGCCCCGGGTGACGCGGCCACGTTGCGTGCCTTCTTGGAGGCATCCCACGTGATCACCCGGGCCACACCCGCCTCGTCGTCCCAGGTGAACCCGACCGCCACCACGTGGGGTGAACCGTCGGGGCGCAGCGTCGTCAACGTCGCCAGATGCCGTTCCCGCAGGAAGGTGAGGACGTCGTCATCGAGTGCGGTGGGATCGAGGGCCACGGGTCACTCCGCGCCGATCGCGTCGAGGATGTCGAGCTTGGCGGCACGGCGAGCCGGCCGGATCGACGCCAGGACACCGAGGCCGGCGGCCGCGACCATGACGACGACCAGCGACGGCACCGGGACACTGAACGTGCTGAGGCCGAACGACCCCAACGCGGTGACCAGCGCCCAGCTGGCGAGGAGGCCGACGCCGAGACCGACGAGCGTCCCGAGCAGCGAGATGATGACCGCCTCCCATCGCACGGCCGATCGCAGCTGTGCCCGCGACATGCCCACGGCGCGGAGCAGTCCGAGCTCGCGGGTCCGCTCGTGGATCGACAGCGACAACGTGTTGGCGATCCCGATCATGGCGATCACGATCGACAGGAGGAGGAGGGCGTTGATCAGCGTGAGGAAGCTGGTGATCTGACTGGCGAGGTCGCCGATGAACTCCTCACGATCGAGCACGTTGATCGAGGGGATGTCCTCGACCACGGCGTCGAGGTCGGACTGGACGGTCGCGAGGTCGGCGCCGTCGGTGAGGACGACGATCACCTGGACGAGCTGTTGCTCGCTGACCAGCTTCCCGTACGTGTCGAAGTCGATCGAGAAGTTGCCGAGCAGCGTGAAGTCGTCGGAGATCGCGTCGATCCGCAGCTCCTCCATCTGTCCGCCCGTGCCGGTGACCGTGACCGTGTCGCCGATGGCGAGCTCGTGGTTCTCGGCGACGCCGACGTCGACGACGAGGCCCCCCGGGCCCAGGTCGGTGATGGCACCCTCGCTCATGCGCGGGCTGAACGCGTCCTCGGCCGACTCGGGGTCGAGCGCGAAGATGAAGTCGGCTGCGGTGTCGCCGTCGTCGTAGGCCAACTGCCCCTGGGTGAAGCCGACCCGCGTGACCGAGTCGACCCCGTCGGTGGCGGCGATGTCGTCGGCGACCGTGGGGGAGAACCCGCCGGGCGGGCCGAAGCCAGCGTCGGCCTGGACGATCAGGTCGCCGGTGAATCCCCGTTCGACCTCGCTGCGGACCGACACCCGGGCCGACTCGCCGAAGATGGTGATGAAGCCGATCAGCGCCACGCCGATCAGCAGGGCCGATGCCGTGGCCGAGGTGCGCTTGGGGCTGCGGGCAGCGTTCTCGGTCGCGAGGCGGCCGGTCACGCCCTTCAGACGGGGGAGCCAGCCGCCGAGGATCCGCACCGTGGGCTCGGCCAACACCGGTCCGATGACGATGGCCCCGATGATCAGCGCGATCGCACCCAGGCCGACGACGGGGATCGAGTCGGAGCTGCCGTTGCGCCACGCGGCGGAGAGGTTCCATGCCCCCAACGCGAGGATGCCGACGCCGGCCACCACCCGGGGCTTCGAGGCACCGGACCGGTCGACCGCGACCTCGCGGAGCGCGGCGAGCGGTGGGACCCGTGTCGCCTGCACGGCCGGGAGGAGGCTGGCGATCATGGTGACACCGAGCCCGATGACGAAGGCGATGAGCACGGTCGTCGAGCTGATCACCAGCCCGGAGGTGGGCAGGTCGGCGCCGGTGGCCGAGAGACCGGCCGTCACCGCGATGGCGAGCGCGACACCGCCCAGGAGGCCGAGGACGGCGGCCACGAGACCGATCATCGCGGCCTCGAGCATCACCGAGCCGAGCACCTGGGTGCGGCTGGCGCCGATGGCCCGGAGCAGGGCCAGCTCACGGGTGCGTTGGGCCACGAGGATCGAGAACGTGTTCGAGATGATGAACGTGCCGACCAGAAGCGCGATGGCCCCGAAGATCGTGAGCAGCTGGCGGAAGAAGGAGAACCCCTCCTGCACCTCGGCCGCATCCTGCGCGGTGGCCTCCTCGCCGGTGATCGCCTCGGCGCCGTCGGGCAGCGCCTCGGCGACCTGTCGGGTCAGGGTCTCGTCGTCGACCGACCCGTCGCCGCCGACCATGATGATCTGCGTGACGCCGTCCAGGCCGGCGATGCGTTGCGCTTCGGCCAGCGTGAACGAGGCGGAGATGGCGCCGGCCGCGGACTCGGCCTCGCCGAAGGTGAACGTGCCGACCAGCGTGTAGGTCGACTCGCCGAACTGGGTCAGGACGGTCAGGGTGTCGCCGAGTTCCACGTCGGCGTCGTTGGCTGCGCCGATGTTGAGCGCGATCTCGTCGGGCGCCGTCGGGGCCGCACCGTCGGTGAGGTTGTACGGATTCAGGACCTCGTCGTCGGTCCAGCTCTGCAACAGCGTGGGCGGTCCCTGACTCGCGCCGAGGGGCTCACCGTCGGGGCCGATGACCCGGTTGGTGGCGCCGAAGCCGAACGTCTGCACGAACGGTGCAGCGCGCTCCACGCCGTCGACGGCGGCCACGGTGTCGACGAGCGAGATGTCGAGGTTCTCGCGGGCCTCGCCGCCTCCGAAGCCGCCGTCGAAGAGGCTGACGCCCTGGACCTGCACGTCGATGGCGTCGTTGACGTCGGAGAAGAGGTCGTCGAACACCTTGTCGATGGTGTCGGCGAACACGAACGTGCCGGACATGAACGCGACGCCGAGGACGATGGCGAGCACGGTGGAGACCAGCCGACGCTTGTGCTCCCAGATCGAGCGGAGGGTGACGCGCTTCATCCGTGGTCGCCGAAGCGCTTCATGCGGTCGAGCACACGCTCGGCGGTCGGGTCGGCCATCTCGTCGACGATCTGGCCGTCGGCGAGGAACAGCACCCGTTGGGCATACGACGCCGACACCGGGTCGTGGGTGACCATGACGATGGTCTGCCCGAGCTCCTCGACGGCGTCGCGCATGAACGTGAGGATCTCTCCCGACGTCGACGAGTCGAGGTTGCCGGTGGGTTCGTCGGCGAAGACGATCTCGGGCTGGCTGGCCAGTGCCCGGGCCACGGCGACGCGCTGCTGCTGCCCGCCGGAGAGCTCGGCGGGTCGGTGGTCGAGCCGGTCGCGCAGGCCGACCGTGTCGATGACCTTGTCGACCCAGGCGTCGTCGGCCTTGCCGCCGGCCAGGTCGATCGGGAGGGTGATGTTCTCGCTCGCCGACAGGGTCGGGATGAGGTTGAAGGCCTGGAACACGAAGCCGATGCGGTCGCGCCGCAGCCGGGTGAGTTCCTTCTCCGACAGCGACGACAGGTCGACGTCGCCGATGAACACCTGACCCGACGTGAGGGTGTCGAGGCCGGCGACGCAGTGCATCAGGGTCGACTTGCCCGAGCCCGACGGGCCCATGATCGCCGTGAACCGCCCCTTGGCGAACTCGACGTCGACGCCGTCGAGCGCGGTGACCGCGGTCGACCCGGCGCCGTAGGTCTTCGTGGCTGACACGGCTCGAGCCGCGGCCGTGGCGACGGGAGCTGACAGAGGTGCAGTCATGGGGGGCACGGTATCTCGGTTGCTCGGGAAGACTCAGCGGGTATGTCCGTGATGCCCCGTAGACTGCGCGTCGTGAACTGTCCGCAGTGTCGAGCCGAGGTTCCCGCCGAGGCCCGCTTCTGCCCGTCGTGCGGCCACGAGCTCGTCGTGGTCGGCGACCAGCGCAGGATCGCCACGGTGCTCTTCGCCGACCTCGTCGGCTTCACCGCGTTGTCGGAGACACTCGATCCCGAGCAGGTCAAGGCGCTGGTCGACCGCTGCTTCGAACGGCTCGCGCTCGACATCGAGGCGTTCGGTGGCCGCGTCGACAAGGTGATCGGTGACGCCATCGTCGCCCTCTTCGGCGCGCCCGTGGCCCACGAGGACGACGCCGAGCGGGCCGTGCGCGCCGGGCTCCGCATGCAACAGACCATCTCGCTGGTCGGCGCCGAGTTCGACCACGCCGTCCAGATGCGGGTCGGCATCAACACCGGCGAGGTGCTGGTGGGCGCCGTCCACGGCGGGCGCGAGTACACGGCGATGGGCGACGTGGTGAACACCGCGAGCCGGCTCCAGACCGCAGCCGAGCCGGGCACGGTCCTGGTCGGGCCCGACACCTACGCGGCAACCAACGCGGTGGTCGACTTCGCGTCGATCGATCCGGTGATCGCGAAGGGCAAGGCCCTCCCGGTGATGGCCTGGGTCGCCCGGTCGGCACTGCGACCGCCCGGCTATCGGCCGCGCCACCGTCAATCGCCCCTGGTCGGGCGGCAGACGGAGCTGGCCCTGCTCACGAGCGTCACCGCCACCGCGATCGATCGCAGCCGGGCCGCGCTGCTCGTCGTCCACGGCGAGGCCGGGATGGGCAAGTCGCGCCTCGCCGAGGAGATGTCGTCGCACGCGTCGCGCGAGCTGGGTGCACTGGTCCTCGAGGGCCGTTGCGTGCCCTACGGCGAGGCCAACGTGTGGTGGCCGATCGCCGACGCGGTCCGCTCCGCAGCCGGCCTCGACCTCGACTCGTCGCCGTCGGAGATCGACAGCGGCCTCCGGCGCATCACCGAGGTCGCGCTCACCGAGTCACGACGCCTGACCGAGATCGACCGCGTGGTCACCGGCCTCAAGCACCTCCTCGGCAGCGACAGCAGCCTGCGGGCCATCGACGTGGCGCGGGCACGCGAAGAGGTGATCCGTTCGGTCGTGGCCATCGCCGAGGGGTACAGCCACACCCAACCGGTGATGGTCGTGCTGTCGGATCTCCACTGGGCCGACCAAGAGGTGCTCGACCTCGTCGACACCCTCCTCGCCCGGTTGGCGCGTCGTCCCTTCGTGCTCCTGGCGACCGCTCGCCGCTCGATCGGCGACCACTGGCGGCCGTCGCCGGACGCCGTCAACAGCGTGGTCCTCCACCTCGATCCCCTCGACGCCGACGCGAGCCGCCGTCTGCTGTTCACGCTCACGAAGGGCGACCTGCACCCGTCGTTGGCCGCGATGCTGGTCGACCGCTCGGGTGGCAATCCCTTCTATCTCGAAGAGTTGGTCTCGCTGGTCACCGAGGCCGGGGTCAACACCGTCGAGCAGTTGCTCGACACCGAGTCGGGCGAGCTCCCGAGCACGTTGCGGGGCTTGGTCGCGGCCCGGCTCGACGCGCTGTCACCCGGTGACCGTTCGATCCTCGACGACGCCGCCGTGCTCGGCCGGCGGAACAAGATCGGTGCCCTCGCGACCATGGCGGAGGTCAAACGGCACATCGACAGTGAGACGGCCCGCAGCAACATCGAGAGCCTGGCCGCTCGCGAGTTCCTCGTCCTCGAGGGCGACGTCTACACCTTCCGCTCCGACGTCATCCGCGAGGTCGCCTACTCGACGTTGACGAAGGCCGACCGGGCCAAGTCGCACGCCGGGATCGCCGCCTGGATCGAGGAGCACTTCGACGGCGCGCCCGACGAGCACGAACACGAACACGCCCATCTGGCCCACCACTGGGCGTCGGCTGCCGAGTTGGTCGACGAGATCGGTCGGATCGCCGGTGTGCCCGACGACGTACACGACCGTGCCGTCACGTGGTTGACCACCGCCGCCCACCAAGCCGACGACGAGTTCGTCCCGTCGGTGGCCGAGTCGCTCAGCGGCCGTGCGTTGGCGTTGTTGCGTGACGACGATCCCCGTCGTGGCGCCCTGCTCCGACTCCGCGCCGAGGCCCGCACCGACCAGTACGACCTCGACGCGGCCGAGCGCGACGCCACGCTGTCGCTCGAGCTCGCGTCGGCGGCCCAGGACCAGATCGCCGTGGCCCGTGCCCAGTTGGTGCTGGGCGAGATCCAGCAGCATCGCGGCGACATCGCCGGCTCGATCGAGGTGCTCGAGGCCGCTCGGCGTCGGTTCGCCGACCACGGTGACCGCTCGGGCGAGGGGTCGGCCCTCCGCCAGATCGGCATGACGAACATCTTCGCCAACGACTTCGCTGCGGCCGACGAGGCGCTCCAGACCGCGTTGGGGCTGTTCGAGGACCTGGGCGAGGTCCGCCAGGCGGCGTGGGTGCACCAGAACCTGTCGTGGTCGGCCTACGTGTCCGGCCGGGTCGACGAGGCCGAAGCGCGGATCATGCACGCGATGAAGACCTTCGAGGAGCTGGGCGACCCCGGCGGCCTGACGTGGTCGCGTGGGCTGTTGGCCTGGGTGCGCTTCCATCAGGGCCACGACGACGAGGCCTATGCCCTGGCATCGGCGGTCGGCGACGACGCTCATGCCCGCGGTGAGGTCTGGGGCGAGGCGATGATGGTCGTGTTGACCGGCGCGATCTCGCTCTGGGCCGGCCGGACCGACGAAGCGGTCGACACCCTCGCCCGGGCCGCGGAGCTCTTCGACGAGATCGAGGACACCTTCGGGGCCCTCCAGGCCAAGTGCAACCTCGGACGGGCCATCGCCATGCGCGGCGACGTGCCCGCGGGTCTGCAGACGCTCGAGGCGGTCCGCGAGGCGGACCTCCTGGCGCTGTCCGGCGGCGTGATGGGCTTCGAGCGCATCACCTCGCTGGCGCTGTCGGTCCAACTCGGCGACGTGGCGATGGGCGACGAGATCCTCGGCGACGCCCACGAGGTGTCGACGTCGATCGTCGGCGCTCCCGACCAGGTGGTGGCCTCGGCCATGCACGCACTGCAGTGCGGTCAACTCGATGCCGCGCGCACCGCGCTCGCCGGCCTCGACGACGACCGCGGCTACATCTGTGCCGGTCGAGCACTGTTGGCGGCGGTGGCGGGCGACGTCGACGGTGCCCGCAGCGCGGCCCGCGGCGTGGTCGACCGCCCGCACACCTACCTCGACCTCGTCTATGCGCACATGGCGGACTCGGTGGCCCTGGCTCGTTCCGGATCGATCGACGAGGCCCGAGCGGTGCTCATCACGGCGATGGAGTCGGTCGACGAGACCGACGACCGGATCGCGCAGGCGCTGGTGCGCCTGACCGATGCCTTCGTCGCCGAGGCCGCGGGACGCGACGATGCGCCGGCCGCCCGGCGCGTCGCCGAGGAACGCCTCGCCACCCTCGGCATCGCGGCCGACGGCTGGCGGGCACTCCTCAGCAACGCGCTCGGCGTCGGCGTCGGCGTCTAGCTGGGCTGCTTGGTCACTCGGAGGTACGGCTTCTTGGTCTCGTAGGTGCCGAAGCGGGCCGTGGCGTCCTCGTCGGACACGGCGGGGGCGATGATGACGTCCTCGCCGCTCTTCCAGTCGGCCGGGGTGGCGACCGAGTGGTTCGCAGTCAGCTGCAGGCTGTCGATGACCCGGAGCAGCTCGTCGAAGTTGCGGCCGGTCGACGCCGGGTAGGTCAGCGTCAGCTTCACCGTGTTGTCCGGTCCGATCACGAACACCGAACGCACGGTCAGCGTGTCGTTCGCGTTCGGGTGGATCATGTCGTAGAGGTCGGCGACCGTGCGATCGGGATCGGCCAGCAGCGGGTAGTTGAGCTCGTTGCCGGTGACGTCGGCGATGTCGCCCTTCCACTCGTTGTGGGAGTCGACCGGGTCGACCGAGAGGCCCAGGACCTTGACGTTGCGCTTGTCGAACTCGGGCTTCAGGCCCGCGACGCGGCCCAGTTCCGTGGTGCAGACCGGCGTGAAGTCCTTGGGGTGCGAGAACAGGATCGCCCAGGAGTCACCCTTCCAGTCGTGGAAGTGGATCGGGCCGTCGGTGCTGTCGGCCGTGAAGTCGGGCGCTTCGTCTCCGAGTCGGATTGCCATTGGGGGTCCCCTTGCTGATGTGGATGGACAGTGACGGGACGACCCTAGCGAGATCGCCCCGAAACCCGACCTGGCGGGTCGGGTTTCCGTCGTGACCAATGACACATGGCGTACCAAGCACGTGCTTGATAGAGTTAGCAGATCAACGGGCGACACCACGCCCATCGCCCCACGACAGGAGCAACACCAATGAGCAAGGTCATCACCACCGTCACCGAGGTCGAAGCCAAGGCCCTCGAGGTCATCGTCAAGGTCCAAGACGAGGTCCTCGGCTACGTCAAGCAGGCCGTGGCGTTCGTCGACGGTCGCGTCTCCGGCATCGAGCTTCCGTTCGAGCTGCCCGAGATCGAGGCGCTCGACGCCATCCTCGGCGAGGTCCCGACCCTGTCCGAGGTCGTCGACACCCAGTTCGCGTTCTCCAAGAAGGTCCTCGCCAACCAGGAGAAGTTCGCCAAGAACGTCGTGAAGGCCGTCAAGCCCCTCACCCGCGACGCCAAGCCGGCCGCCAAGGCGACCAAGGCCACGAAGGCTGCCGCCTGAGCAGCCCGGACTCCTGCATCCGCGGGAACCACGTAGATGGAGCGGCGCTTCGGCGTCGCTCCTCTCGCGTTTTCAGCCCTCGTTGGCCGCAGTTGCCGCCTCGAGGCTGACGTTCTGGGCCACGTAGCTCCGATAGACCGCGAGGATCGCGGCCTTCTGATCGTCGGTGAGGAGCGGGTCGGCCCGGACAGCGTCCTCGACGCTCGGTCCGGGGGACGTGTCGGGGTTGCCCTCGAGCAGTCCGGCCTGGACCAACAGCGACTCGGCCGAGACGTTGAGTGCGGTGGCGATCGCCTTCAGCACCCGCACCGACGGGGTGTGGAGCCCGCGTTCGATCTGACTGAGGTACGGGTTCGAGACGTTGGCCTTCTCGGCCAGGTCGCGCAGCGAGTACTCGGCCGCCTTGCGGCGGTCTCGGATGAACGAGCCGAGTGACTCGAGCTGCTTCCGTGCGGCCTCGTCGAGATCCATGGTCCCTCCAGGCTACGGGGTCGCGGTCGCGGCGGCGCGACGCACGTCCGGCTCGAGATAGATCACCTGGGTGTGGGTGACGGCCGCGCGGATCGCGGCCTCGACCTCGTCGATGGCCGACGCGAGGTCGTCCATGGCCAACTGGTCGCCGAAATCGATCTTGGCGGCGACGAGCAGTTCTTCGGGGCCGAGGTGCTGGGTCCGCATGTGGATCAGGGAGTCGACGGCCGGGTGTCCCTCGATGGCGGCACGGATGGCCCGCTGGTCGGCCACCGTCGCCGACTCGCCCATCAGGAGGCTCTTCATCTCGACCGCGAGGACGATGGCGATCAACCCCAGCAGCAGACCGATGCACAGCGTGCCGATGCCGTCCCACACCGGGTCGCCGGTCATCTCGGACAGCCCGACGCCGGCGAGCGCGAGGACGAGGCCGGTCATGGCGCCGGCGTCCTCGAGGAGCACGACCGGGACCTCGGGAGAGCGCGACCGGCGGATGAACTCCCACCATCCGGCGTCGCCCTTCATGCTCCGCCCGACCTTGATGGCGGTGCCGAACGAGTAGCCCTCGAGGACGATGCCGAGCAGCAGGATGCCCACGGCCACGCCGAGCGAGTCGATCACGTGGGGATGGCGGATCTTCTCGATGCCCTCGTAGATGGCGAACGCGGAGCCGAGCGTGAAGAGCACCAACGCGACGATGAACGACCAGAAGTAGCGCTCGCGCCCGAAGCCGAACGGGTGCTGGGGTGTCGCGTCGCGCTTCGCCCGGTTGCCGCCGTAGAGCAGGAGCCCCTGGTTGGACGTGTCGGCGACCGAGTGCACCGACTCGGCGAGCATCGACGACGACCCGGTGATCGCGAACCCGACGAACTTGGCGACGGCGATGCCGGCGTTGGCCACCAGCGCCGCGACGATCGCCTTCGTCCCACCTTCTCCACCTGCTGCCATGGCCGACATCCTGCCCGATCGGTCAGCGATCGCGACGTTTCGCGGCGCCCTTCGTGCGGGCGGTGGGTGCGGCCGCCGCCGGGTCCTCGGGCCACGGATGCTTGGGGTAGCGGCCCCGCATGTCGGCACGTACCTCGCGGTACGCGCCGGCCCAGAAGCTGGCGAGGTCCTGGGTCACCTGGAGGGGTCGACCGGCCGGAGAGAGCAGGTGGAGCACGACCGCCACCCGCCCGTCGGCCACGGTCGGGGTCTCGGTCGAACCGAACAGCTCCTGGAGCTTGACCGCCAGCACCGGGGGATCGACCGAGTAGTCGACCCGGTGCGAGTTGCCGGACGGGACCGACAGACGCGGCGGCGCGAGCCGGTCGAGGGCCGAGCGCTGCTCCCAGTCGAGCCCACGCAACAGGACCTCCCGCCCGTCGACGCGGGCCAGGTCGCGGCGTCGTCGGGCCGAGCCGACGAAGGGCCGGATGCGGTCGTCGGCCTCCGCGACGAGGGTGGCGTCGTCGACCGCGGGCCACCGGGCGGCGTCGACGCGGTGGAGGAACTGGAGGCGGTCCTGGAGTGCTCGGATCTCGTCGTTCCAGCCCAGGGCGGCGATGCCGACGTCGCGCACGCCGTCGAGGAGGGCGTCGACGTAGGCCGAGGCCGGGGCATCGGAACCCGGGGCCGACGTGAGCGTGATGGCACCGAAGCGCTCCACCCGGCGAGCGACCACGTCGCCGGCGCGTCGGTCCCAGTGGACCTCGTCCAGTGCCTCGACGTCGTCGCCGGCGATGACCCGGACGTCGTCCTCGCCCAGCGTCGTCCCGAGGAAGATGCGTGCCCGCGTCGCCTGCCCGTCGAGTTCGACGGCGCAGACGTAGTCGGCGCCGGCCAGCACGTCGTGCTCGTCGACGAAGGCCCCCCGTCCACCGGCGAGCAGGAACTCGCCCCGTTGGCCGGCCCGGCCACGACCGACCCGGTCGGGGAACCCCAGAGCGACCACCAGTCCGACGGCGCCGGTGCCGGCGGAGCCCGGCTTCCCGCCGGCGTCGACGAGGGAACGGAACCGGCCGGCGTCGCGCCGGGCCCGCTCGACGGCAGCACGGTCGAAGCGTCCCGGGTTCCGCAGGGCGCCGAGCCGCTCGACCACGTCGGAGCCTCGTCGCCGGAGCCCCGATTCGTGCAGGACGGCGGCGACGTCGGCGGCGAGGCCGCCGTGGCCGAGCTCGGCGCCGCGCAACAGCAGATGGGCCAACCGCGGGTGGATGGGCAACTCGGCCATGGCCCGTCCGTGGGCCGTGACCGTCCCGGCGTCGTCGATCGCCCCCAGCCGCCGCAGGAGGTC
>JBFIHN010000040.1:0-13623 GCA_041601775.1 Acidimicrobiales bacterium | reverse complement strand
GGCTGCGGGCTACGTGGTCGAGGACTCGGCGGCGGGCACGGCGGTGCGGGCCCGCTGACCCTCAGCCCCCGAGGAGACCGGTGAGTGCCTGATCGACCGGCTGGACGAGCGGGTTCAGGGGTGCGAGCGCACCACCGACGCTGATCGTGCCGCCGGGCTGGGGTCCGGAGCCGAGCGAGATGGGACCGACGGTCAGGCCGCTGTTCCCACCCACCTCGACCGCGACCGGAACGCCACCGAGATCGGTGCCGACCGAGACGACCGTGCCGGAGGGAGCGAGCGGGTCGGTGGGATCGATCGGGGTCGAAGGGCCCCCGGGAACGGTCGTGGTCGGCGGCTGGGAGCCGCCACCGGTCCCGGCCGGGGTGGTCACCGGCGAGGTGGTGCCGGTGTTGTCGCCGTCACCGCTGTCGTCACCGCTGCTGTCGCCTTCGCCTTCGAGGGCGGCCAGCACGGCCGACTCGCTGCCGTTGCGGGCGCGGGCACCGGCGGCACCGTCGAACTCGTCATCGGGGGAGTTCGACGGCGTGGTGACGCCGTTCGGGTCGAGATCGATGGTGAGGTCGAAGTCGGGCGGGCGAGGTGCGGCGAGCTCGACGATGGGGGCGATCGGAGCGACCGCCTCGTCGCTGCCGCGGGACCCCGACACGCTGACCATCGCCGCGCCGAAGACGCCGACACCGGCCGCGACCGCAGCCACGCCGGCGAGGACCTTCTCGCCGAAGCGCGAAAGACCGAGGCCCGACGCCGTGGTCACGGCACCGGTCCAGGCGATGCGGACGTCCTCCTCGAGCATCGGTGGAAGCACCGGGACGAGGGTCGGCAGGCGCTTCGTGAGCGACGCCATCGCCTGGTAGCGGTCGTTGCAGCCGGCGCAGAGGCGGAGATGCCGTTCGAGTCGTTCGACGTCGTCGCCGGGCAGGGTGCCGGCGACGTAGGCGTTCAGACGCGACACGGCACGCCCGCAACTGCCGCCGGTGGTGTCACGGGTGTCGGCGTGCAGGTACTGCTCGCGCAGCCCCTTGCGGGCTCGACTGGCGATCTTGACGGTCGACTGGGCGTCGAGTTCGACGATCGCCGCCGCGTCGGCGACCGAGAGCTTCTCGACCTGGCTCAGCCACAGGGCGGCACGCCACCGCTCGGGGAGGCTGGCGAACGCCATGGCGAGGACGAGCGTCTTCTCCCGGGTCTCGAACGGCGCCGGGGCGTCGCCCTGCGCTCGACGGATGTCGGTGGCATGGTGGCGGACCTGGCGGAGCAGCGAGGTGGTGAAGTCGTCGGCGGCGATGCGCTCGGCGCGGAGCGCGGTGAAGGTGTGGGCGAAGCTCTCCGAGACGACCTCGACCGCGTCACGCGTCGTGCCGGTCAGGGCATAGGCCAGCCGCCAGGTGGCTCCGGCGTGCTGGTCGTAGAGGGCGCAGAACGCGTCCTCGTCACCGGCGACCGCCCGTTCGACGAGGGCGTCGTGGTCTCGCTGTTCGTCGAGAAGTTCGTCGTGGTGCTGCATGGGGGGAACCGGCCTCTTCGTCGTCTGTCGCTACGAAGGAGATTCGACCGCACGCGGCGACATCCCTTCCCTCCGTAGTGGGAGGGTTAGCGTATTTCGCGGCGTTCGTTCCTTCAAGCGGGAGGGCGTCGACTTCTTGCCCGACCGGGTTACCCCTCGGTAACTTGTGCCGAGATCGATCTGACCATCCTGGAGGCAATCCCCATGGCCGAGTTCTCGCTCGCACTCAACGACGACCAACTGCAGTTGCAGGACTGGGTCCACACCTTCGCCAAGGACGTCGTGCGTCCGGCCGGTCAGGAGTGGGACGACAAGGAAGAGTTCCCCTGGCCCATCGTCCAGGAGGCCGCCAAGATCGGCCTGTACGGCTTCGACTTCTTCGCCAACATGGCGATGGCCGACCCGACGGGGCTGTCGATGCCCATCGCGCTCGAGGAGCTCTTCTGGGGCGACGCCGGCATCGCGCTGTCGATCTTCGGCTCCGGTCTCGCCGCCGCCGGCATCGCGTCGAACGGTACGCCCGAGCAGGTCATGGAATGGGTGCCGCAGTGCTTCGGCAGCGAAGACGACATCAAGGTCGCGGCCTACTGCGTGTCCGAGCCCGACGCCGGCTCCGACGTGTCGGGCCTGCGCACCAAGGCCGAATACGACGAGGCCAACGACGAGTGGATCCTCAACGGCACCAAGGCCTGGGCGACCAACGGTGGCATCGCCCACCTGCACGTCGTGACCGCGACCGTCGACTCGTCGCTCGGTTCGCGTGGGCAGGCCAGCTTCCTGGTCCCCGAGGGCACCGCCGGCATCGCCCAGGGCCAGAAGTACCTCAAGCACGGCATCAAGGCGTCGCACACGGCCGAGGTCGTCCTCACCGACTGCCGCATCCCGGGCCGCATGCTGCTCGGCGGCAAGGAGAAGCTCGACGCCAAGCTCGCCAAGGCCCGCGAGGGCGCCAAGACCGGCGAGAAGCAGCCGGCCATGGCCACCTTCGAGGCCACCCGTCCCGCCGTCGCCTCGATGGCCGTCGGCATCGCCCGTGCCGCCTACGAGATCGCGCTCGAGTACGCCCACGAGCGCACCGCGTTCGGCGTCCCGATCTTCGAGAACCAGGCGATCGCCTTCATGCTCGCCGACATGAAGACCGAGATCGACGCCTCACGCCTGCTCGTGCACCGTGCGGCATGGCTGTCGAACAACGGCCCCGGCTACCAGTTCGCCGAGGGTTCCATGTGCAAGCTCAAGGCCGGCCGTACCGCGGTCTGGGTCACCGAGCGCGCCATCCAGATCCTGGGCGGCTACGGCTACACCCGCGAGTACGACGTCGAGCGTTTCCACCGCGACGCCAAGATCATGGACATCTTCGAGGGCACCGAGCAGATCCAGCAGGGCATCATCGCCCGCGCCATCTCCGGCGGCCGGATCGACCCCCTCCGCCAGGACCGCTAGCGGGCGAACCCGGGAATCGTCAGCCATCGCTCGTCGGCGGCGGCCGCAAGAGCGTCCGTTCGTCGACGCGATGGCGCAGGACCTCCTCGATGTAGGAGTCGACCACGACGTCCAGCGCGACGTCGTGCCCGGCGTCCTCGGACATCGTCCATCCGTGCTGGAGGACCTCGTGGTACATCTCCGCGTCCTCGATCCGACCCCGGAGGTCTTCGGGGATCTGACGCATCGTCGGCTCCCACCGCTCCTGGAGCCACCTCGCCACCATCACCGCCTCGGGCAGGGGCGTGGGCCCGTCCTGGATCCACGCCCCGTAGGCGCGGATGGCGCTGAGCAGACGTCGTGCCTGGTTCTCGTGGGCCACGATGCCGGTGAGCGACGCGAGTTGACGCTTGTGGTGGCCCTCCTCGACGATCGTCGGACGGAAGTGGACCAGACCGTCGCGTGCGTTCAGCTCGACCTCGTCGGTGTCGAACCCGAGGTCGTTGAGCCGGTCGAGGCGCTGGTGGATCGACGCGAGTTGTGCTTCGCAGACGTCCTGCGTCTGGGTCAGGTCGTCCCAGAGCGCCTGGTACCGGACCTCGAGGCTCTCCGCGGTGGCGAAGGGCTCGATCCCTTCCTGGAGCAGGCCGGCGGCTTCGAGGTCGAGCAGGCCGCCGCATGCGTTCTCGACGGCGATCTGGAGGTCGAAGGTGCGCTGTCCGTCACTCAGTCGCGGGTGGATCTCCGCGGTCTCCGTGTCGACGACGTAGGCGCGCAGCGCGCCGGCGTCACGGCGGAACAACGCGTTGTTGAGCGAGCAGTCGCCCCAGAAGACGCCGTCGAGGTGCAGCCGGACCAGGAGGACCGCGAGCGCATCGACCAGGTGTTCGCCGAGCGAGGGGATGCTCGGGGTCGAGAAGAGATGGGAGTAGGGGAGCGAGTAGCGGAGGTGCTTGGTGATCAGCACCGACGGGAGCGGTTCGCCGAACCGGTCGCTGCGCTCCGAGGCGATGCCGATGAGCCCGACCGTGGGAAGTCCGTTCTGGTGGAGGAACGACAACACCTCGAACTCACGGACGGCGAGGTGGTCGGGCAGTTCCTTGAGCGCCGCGAAGTCGCCCGACGTGGGCACGAACCGCACCACGTGACGGTGGGTCCCCGCGGGCAGGATGACCGTGGTCTCCTCCGGCCAGTCCTCGAGCGGCAGGGCCCACGGCAACGCCAACAGGTCGGTCTGGGGCACGGTGGTCTTGAGTCTGAATGCAACCATCGACGCACCCGCCTCGGCCGTCCACGCCGTCGCCGGCGACGTCAGCGCAGGGTGGCGCGCGTGGTGGCGACGATGCTGCCGTCGCCGTCGAACACGTGCACCGGCCCGGCGAGGTCGATGTGGACGACGTCGCCGAGGTGAGCCTCGAACGGTGGCGACGTCTTCACGACGAGCGGGGTGGGTGTTCCTTGGTGATCGACGACGACGTGCACGAACACCTCGGATCCGAGGTCCTCGACCGTACGGACCACCCCGGGCACCCCGGTTGCTCCGATACGGGCCGACTCGGGTCGGAAGCCGATCGTGAGCGGTGCCGTCGGGTCGACGACGCTGTCGTCGAAGTCGATCTCGGTGCCCGCGAGCGCAGCCACTCCGTCGGGTTGGATCGACACGAGGTTCATGGCCGGTGAACCGATGAAGCCGGCAACGAACTCGTTGGCCGGGTGGTGGTACAGGTTCTGGGGCGTGTCGCACTGCTGTAGCACGCCGTCCTTGAGCACGGCGACTCGATGACCCATGGTCATGGCCTCGACCTGGTCGTGGGTGACGTAGACGGTGGTCACGCCGAGGCGTTCCTGCAGCTCGGCGAGCTCGGTTCGGGTCTGCACCCGGAGCTTGGCGTCGAGGTTCGACAGCGGCTCGTCCATGAGGAACACCTGTGGTGATCGGACGATGGCCCGGCCCATGGCGACGCGCTGGCGCTGACCGCCGGAGAGGTTCTTGGGCTTGCGATCGAGGTAGGGCGTCAGGTCGAGGATCGCCGCGGCCTCCTCCACCTTCTTGCGCCGCTCTTCCTTCGGGACCTTCTGTTGCTTCAGCGCGAAGCCCATGTTCTCGGCAACCGTCAGGCTCGGGTAGAGGGCGTAGTTCTGGAACACCATGGCGATGTCGCGATCGCGGGGTCGTACCGAGCTCACGTCGCGGTCGCCGATGTGGATGCGCCCGCCATCGAGTGGTTCGAGCCCAGCGAGCATCCGCAACGCCGTCGACTTCCCGGATCCGGACGGACCGACGAGCACGAGCAGCTCCCCGTCCTCGATCTCGAGGTCGAGCGCTGCGACGGCGGGACGCTCGGTGTCCGGGTAGAACCGGGTCGCCTCCTCGTAGGTGACGGTTGCCATGAGATCCTTCCTTCGTCCTTCTTGGCTTCGGTCCTATTTGATGGCACCCATGGCGAGGCCACGGATCATGCGCTTCTGCGCGAGCCAGCCGGCGACCACGACCGGCAGGCTGGCCAGCACCGACGCGGCGGAGAGCTTGGCGATGAAGTTGCCGCGGGTGCTGACGTTGGAGGCAACCCAGATCGGCACGGTCTGACCGTCGGCAGCGTTGAGCTGCACGGCGAAGAAGTACTCGTTCCAGGCGAAGATCAAACACAGCAGGGCCGTGGCCGCGATCCCGGGGAGGGCGATCGGCAAGATCACCGAGCGCAGCTGGCCGAACACCCCTGCCCCGTCGATCTCGGCCGCCTCGACCAACTCCTTGGGTACCTCCTGGAAGAACGAGCGAAGCATCCACACGGCGAGCGGGAGGTTCATCGCCGTGTAGAGGATCACCAGGACCAACCGGGTGTTGAGGACGCCGAACTCGCGGGCGAGGATCCACAGCGGGAGGATCGAGGCCACCAGCGGCAGGAACTTCGTGGAGATGAAGAAGAACAGCACGTCGCGCCACTTCTTCACCGGGTAGATCGCGAGGGCATAGGCCGCGGGGATGGCCATCAACAGCACCACGATCGTGCTGATGATCGACACGTAGCCGGAGTTGCGGAACGCCTCCGTGAACGACAGGAGCCCGGTGGTGGCCTCGGTGACCTCCGAGTAGCGATCGAGATTCGGATCGAAGTCGAGCGTCGGCGGGCCGTTCGCCACCAACTCGGTCTTGAAGCTGTTGACCAGCATCCACAGGATCGGGAAGAAGTAGATGGCGCCGACGATCCACGCGATCACGCCGAAGACCGCATCGACCCACCGTCGCTCGCCGACGAGGTGTGCCTCGGTGGTGCTCATGCTGCGTCCTCTCCCTCGAGCAGGTTGGACAGGACCCTGATGGCGAACGTGGCGATGAGGATCGAGGCCACCACGACCACGATCGAGTACGCCGACGCGGCTCCGAAGAGCCATCCGCCCCCGATCGAACGTCGGTACACGTAGAAGGGCAGGTTCGTCGATCCCGGCCCGCCGCCGGTGATGACCGCGATGTGGTCGAAGACCTGGAGGAGGTAGATGGTGCCGAGCAGGACCCCGAGCTCGATGTAGCGCCGCAGATGCGGCAACGTGAGCTGGCGGAAGATGCCCATGGAGGAGGCTCCGTCGACCCGTGCTGCTTCGAGGACGTCGGAGGGCTGGCTCTGGAGCCCGGCGAGCATGATGAGCATCATGAACGGCGTCCACTGCCACACGAGAACGGTGACGATCGATCCCAGCGGGTACTTCGACACGAACTCCACCGAGTCGACGCCGAAACGTTCGAGCACCCAGTTGAGGACGCCGTAGAGCGCATGGAACATCTGGTTCTTCCAGATGAGCCCGGCGACGACGGGCATGATCAGGAACGGGGTGAGGATCAACGTCCGCACGAAGCCCTGGCCGAAGAACTTCCGGTCGAGCAGCAGCGCGATCAGCGTGCCGAGGAGGACCGAGAGCAGCACGGAGAAGACGGTCATCTTGATGCTGACGACTGCGGCATCGACGAACTGCTGGTTGTCGGGGAGGTCGATGTAGTTCTCGAGGCCGACGAACTCGCGGTCACGCGGTGGGTTCACCGTCCAGTTCGTCAGGCTGTACCAGATGCTCATCACGAACGGGACCTGCGTCAGCAGGATCGTGAAGATGAGCGCCGGCAGCAACGGCAGGCGTCGCCGCCAGGCGCTGGCATGCGAGGGCAGCGCGGCATCGCCCGAGGGCGGTCGGGGCGGCGCCGGATCCTCGGGGCCGTCGGACGGCGGTGATGCTCCCGCGGGGTCGTCCGTGACGGTCATGGCCGTCCTGGTCGCATCGTGGTCTCGCAGTGCGAGGTCGGCGGTTCAGTCATCGGATGTCATTGGCTGAAGGACGACGCGATGTCCTGGCACTGCGAGAGGGCTTCGTCGACGCTGATGCCGCCGGCGATCGCGCTCGAGAAGAGTTCCGTGCACTGGTTGCCCATGTCCTGGAACTCGGGCACGCCCACGAACTGCACGCCGGGAAGACCGGGGCGGGGTGTGGTGCCCGGGTCGTCGATCGGCGCGGCCTCCATGGCCTCGAGGGTCTTGTCGGCAAAGGCGCCGGCGGCGTCCTGGTACTCCGGGAGTTCGTAGGTCGACTGCCGGGTGCCCGGTGGGATGGCTGCCCAACCGCCGGGGATCCGCTCACCGGCCTCGGCGATGTAGCCCGGACCGGTCGCCCAGGAGATGTACTCCCAGGCCAGGTCGGCGTCGGAGGTGGTTGCCGGGATGGCGAGCGACCACGCCCACAGCCAGCCGGCAGTGTCGGTCTCCTTGACCGGGGCGAGGGCGTAGCCGTTCTTTCCCTTGACCGGGCTGTCGTCGGCCTCGAGGTTGCCGGCGGCGACGGTGGCGTCGTACCACATGGCCACCTGGCCATCGAGGTACTGCTGGGTGCACTCGTTGTACGAGGCGTTCGACGCGTCGCTCTCTCCGGCGTCGTCGAGCAGGCCGACGTAGAACTCGAGCGCCTCTCGGAACTCGGGCTGGTCGACCTGTGCCTCGCCGATGGTGCCGTCGTCGTTGGCGGCCCACCAGGTGGCGCCGAAGGTATTGAGCACCGTGGTGAACACGGCCCCGAGGTCACCCCAGCCGGGCTTTCCCCGGAGGCAGATGCCGGCCATCTCGTCGCTGTCGATCTCGCGAGCGATCTCGGCGACCTCGTCCCACGTGGGAGCCTCGGGCATCTCGAGACCGGCCTCGTCGAGCACGTCTTGGCGGTACATGAGGAAGGAGGACTCGGCGTAGAACGGCGAGGCGTACAGCGCGCCGTCGACGGTCAGGCCCTCACGAACGGTCGGGATGAGGTCGTCGACGTCGTAGTCCTCGTCGCCCTCGGCGTAGCCGGACAGGTCGAGGATCCAGCCGTTCTCACCGAACTGGGGTGCCTCGAACAGGCCGATCATCACGACGTCGAACTGATCGCCACCGGCGGCGGCGTCGCGTGTCGTGATCTCGCGCAGTTGGGCCTCCTCGAGGATCGAATAGTTGACCTCGATGCCCGTGTCCTGCGTGAACAACTCGGGTGTCAGCGCCGCGATGTCCTCCATCTGGGAGTTGCCGACGACGGCGACGTTGAGCGTCTGGCTCCCGTCGCCGCCGTTGTCGGACCCCGAACCGGTGTCGTCGTCGTCACCGCACGCAGCGGCGAGCATCGAGAGGGCGATGAACACCGCGAACACCTTCGCCAGCTTCCCCCACGTCATCTTGACCATCAGCTGCGTCTCCTCCTGCACGGGGGTTCGCCCCTCGAATCGGATGCCCGTCGACGGACTCGGCGGTCCGACGTCGGGGCACATGGACGACTGGCGTCCGTGACATGTGCCACTGTACGGGGCAATTCCCAAGCATGTAAAGGTAAATCTCTCACGAAACATCGCTTGAGAAGTTGGTTTTTGTTGGTTAGATTCCGGAATGTGTCCGTTGAGCCTGCGACGATCGAACTGCGCGCCGAGTGCTTGCCGGCGGCAGCAACCCGCGGACTCTCGGTTCCCGGCTACGACCGCACCCGACTGCGACCGCGCATCGCCCACATCGGCGTCGGTGGGTTCCATCGGGCCCACCTCGCCGTGTACTGCGAACACCTCGCCCGTTCGGGCAGCGACTGGGGCATCCGGGGCATCGGCCTGTTGGCGGGCGACCGCGCCATGGCCGACGCGCTGGCGGCGCAGGACCACCTGTACACCTTCACCGCCAAGGGCACGGGAGTCCGTGACGTCGAGGTCGTCGGATCGATCATCGACTTCGTCTTCGCTGCGGACGAACCCCACCTCGCCGTCGCTGCCGTCGCCGATCCCGAGACGGCCATCGTCTCGATGACCATCACGGAGTCCGGCTACACGGACGCCCCGGCGAACCGGCGCACCTTCGACCTGCTCGTCGAGGGCCTCGACGTCCGGCGCCTGCGCGGCGATGGCCCCGTCACCGTGTTGAGCTGCGACAACCTGCCCAGCAACGGCGATGTCGCCCGGCGCTTCGTCCTCGAGGCGGCACGGCGCCGCTCGCCCGATGTCGAGGACTGGATCTCGGATCGGTGCCGGTTCCCGAACTCGATGGTGGATCGCATCACCCCGGTCACCTCGGACGAGGACCGTGCGTACCTGGTCGAGGTGTTCGGCGTGGTCGACCGTTGGCCGGTCGTGGGTGAGCCGTTCTGGCAGTGGGTGCTCGAGGATGACTTCGCGGCGGGGCGGCCGGACTTCGCGGCCGCCGGTGCGCTCTACTCCGACGAGGTTCGCTCGTGGGAGCTGTACAAGCTGCGCATCCTCAACGCCGGGCACACGTGCATCGCCTACCTCTGTGCGCTGGCCGGGATCACCTACGTGGACGAGGCGCTGTCCGACGACCGGGTCCGTCGGTTCCTCCGCGGCTTCCTCCTCGACGAGGTGGTCCCGACACTCCAGGAGATCAGCGGCCATCCCCGTGAGGCGTACGCAACCACCGTGGTCGAGCGCTTCGCCAACACCGGCGTCCGCGACCAGATCGCTCGCCTCTGCATCGACGGGACATCGAAGTTCCCCACGTTCCTCGTGCCGACCATCGCCGGCCAGCTCGGCAGCGATGGTCGAGTCGAGCGGGCCGCGCTGGCCATCGCCGGTTGGTGCCACTACCTCGCCGACACGCCCGTCGACCGCCAGGCGCACGACGCCAGGGCCGATCGAACGCGGCCGCTCGCCACGGCGGCGACCGACGACCCGTCGGCGTTCCTCGTCGACAATCCAGCGCTGCCGAGCCACGTCGCGGAACACCCGGCCTTCGTCGCCGCCTTCTCGTCGGCACACGAGGCCATCGCCGACCGGGGCGCGCTCGGCGCCATCGCCGACCTCGTCGGCGATCACTGACGCGCACCACCGACTAGGACAAGCTGACGCCCATGGCCGACACGATGCCGAAGCAGCCGATGAAGCTCCAGCACGACCGGCAGCGGGAGATCCGACGCCTGGCCCTCGAGTTCGGCTCGGTCGAGGTGACCGAACTCGCCAAGTGGATGGGCGTGACCGCCGAGACGATCCGACGCGACCTGTCCGACCTGCAGGCCGCGGGCGAACTGCGCCGTGTCCACGGTGGCGCCGTGCCCGTGGAACGGGCCGTACACGAGCCGACGCTCACCGCACGCGACGCCCGGTTCATCGCGGAGAAGCTCCGCATCGCCGAGGTGGCGGCCGAAGAGGTGCCCGAGGGGGGCACGGTGCTCATCGACTCGGGGTCGACCCTGCTGCGGCTTGCGGAGGTCTTTCCCTCCGAACGCCCGGCGCACGTGATCACCAACTCGATCGTCGGTGCGGTGACCCTGATCCATCGGGGGGTGTCACGGGTGACGGTGCTGGGCGGCGACGTTCGGGTCAACACGATGGCGATGGTCGACGCCGTCACCACGGACATGGTCCGGGGCATGCTCGTCGACGTGTTGTTCATCAGCTGCGACGGGCTCTCCCTCGACCGGGGTCTGACGACGCCCTATCGCGACGAACACGCGCTCAAACGAGCGATGATCGAGGCGTCCAAGCGGGTGATCGCGCTCGTCGATCACTCGAAGCTGGGCAACGGGCAGCTCTATCCGTATGCGGACTTCGACGAGATCGACATGCTCATCATCGACGACGGCGCCGACGACGAGACGATCGAGCGTCTCCGTGAGACCGGCATCGACCTCCGGATCGCGACCTCGTGACCACGCTGTCGGCCGGCGACCTCGAGGGGCTGGCCGTCAGTGCCTGCCGGGCGGCAGCAGACCGGATCCGCGTCAGCGAGACGGCGGTGCCTCTGCGAGCGAAGAGCACCGAGACCGACGTGGTCACGGCCACCGATCTGGCGGCCGAGAACCTCATCCGTGACCTGCTCGCCGAGTCGACCCCGGGCGCCCGGGTCTTGGGTGAGGAAGGCGGCAACGGCACGCTCGGCGACGGTCCCCATGGCGCGATCGAGTGGGTGATCGACCCCCTCGACGGCACCGTGAACTTCACCTATGGCGTACCGATCTCCGCGGTGAGCGTGGCCGCCGTGGTCGATGGCCGGCCGACGGCCGGTGCCGTGGTCGACGTCTGGCGCAGCGAGCTCTTCAGCGCGCACGTCGGCGGCGGCGCTCGTCTCGACGGCGGGGCCATTCGATGCGCCGTTGCCGGTCGTCTCGGGCTCGCGCTCGTGGCGACGGGCTACTCGTACGCCGCCCCGTTGCGGCAGGCCCACGGTCGGACCATCGCCGAGCTGCTCCTCCACGTGCGCGACGTGCGCGCCTTCGGTTCCGCCGCGCTCCAGCTCTGCTGGGTCGCCGCCGGGCGCATCGACGCCTACCTGGAACGCGACATCAAGCCATGGGACTACGCCGCGGGGTCGATCATCGCGAGGGAGGCCGGCGCCGACGTCGAACTCCCGTGCCCGGAGAACGACGACCTGGTTCTCGCCGTGCATCCGTCGCTGTTCGACGAGCTCCGCGCCCACGTGGTCTGAGCGTCACCAGCGGGCGAGTCGTTCGTTGATCTCGGGGAGGTGGTGGTGCCCGAGACCCTCGGCGATCCGGGCGACCAACTGGACCGTCGTCCAGCGGTCCAGTTCCTCCGTGTCGATGTCGGTGGCGTCGACGATGGTCGCGAGATAGGCGCGATGGAGTGCCGCCTGTCCCTCGCCGGCGGGGTCGCAGGTCGTCCACGCATGGGGTCCGATCTGCAGCAGGGTGCGGGCGGTCTCGGCGGCGCACCCGCCGATGCTGGCATCGAACCAGTCGACGAGCACCGGTCGATCGCTGGTCAGGATCACGTTGCGCGGGTGGAGGTCGCCGTGACAGAGACCGAGGCGTCGGTCCTGGGTGATCCACCGCAACAGCGGCACGACGTCGAGGCCGTGGCGGGCGGCGACGAGGCGCAGCTTCGCGGCCAGCCGATCCTGCTGAGCGGGGAGGGCGAACGATGCCCGACACGACCACACCTCGAGCTGGAGGTGGGCGAGCATCCGCCCGAAGGAAGCGGCCTGCGCGGCGTCGACGCGTAGGGCCGACTCCATCGTCGTGCCGTCGACGCGACGGAGGGAGAGGCCCACGCTGCCGTCGGCGAGGTCGATCAGCGTCGCCCCGGCCGGTCCCGGGGCGCCACCCCGCCGGGCCGCACGGAGGAAGCGGTGCTCGTCGCGGAGCCATTGCTCCGGCGCGCCTCGGTCGGAGACCTTCACGACCCGGTCGTCCCCGTGCTCGTAGACGATCGATCGAAGACCACGGGCGAACTCGGGGCCGAGGCGGGTCACCGACTGCCTCCGGAGATCTCGAGTTCGTGGCCGGTGATGAAACCGGCGCCGTCGGAGAGCAGGAAGAGAATCGCAGACACGACCTCGTCCACGGTGCCCACGCGTCCGAGCGGGACGCTCTGCACCATCTGCGCGGCGACGGTCTCGACGTCGTCGGCGAACACCGCGCTCGGGACGGCCGCTTGTTGGGCCACCTGGCGGTCCCACAGCGCGCCCGGGCCGATGAAACCGGGGCTCACCGCGTTCACCCGGACGGCGAAGGGAGCCAGATCCTTGGCGGCAGCTCGGGTCAGTCCGGCGATCGCCGCCTTGGATGCGGAGTACGCGGGCATGTTGACGGCGCCCGACACGCCGGCCATCGACGCCACGTTCACCACCGACCCGCCGCCCGCGGCCTTCATCTGGCGGGCGACGGCCTGCAGGACGGCGAACGCTCCGACGACGTTCACCTCGAGAACCGTCCGCACGTCGTCGACCGGGTAGTCCAACACGTTCGCGAAGACGCCCTGGTAGCCGGCGTTGTTGACGAGCAGCGTCACGAGACCGACGTCCCGGCCGACCGTCTCGAGTGCCGTCGACACGGCTGCGTCGTCGGTCACGTCGAATGCGACGGTGGTCACCGTCGCTCCCGGCGCCGCCGCTCGACACGCGGAGGACGTCCGCTCGAGGGCCTCAGCCGCCTCGTGACGGTCCGCCAGGACGACGTCCGCGCCCTCGTCGACGAGCGAGACGGCGATCGCACGCCCGAAGTCGCCGGCGGCGCCCGTCACGAGCGCGAGTCGTCTGGTGATTCCCTCCACGTCTTCGTTCACCTCGACCGAGCGGGGACACCGCGACGCTACCCCCCGCCGGGCGTCAACTCCGCGGTGCCAACAGGAGATCCGCAGCGGAGTCGACGGCCTCGATCACCCCGTCGATCGAGCGCCGGCCCTGCGACCATTCGCGCAGGCTCGAGTCGAGCACGGCGTCCATCACGTCGACGATGCG
>JBFIHN010000039.1:0-13908 GCA_041601775.1 Acidimicrobiales bacterium | reverse complement strand
GTGCGAACGCAGTCCTCGGCGGAAGTCCCCAGCCCAACGACCCACCTCCTCGTCGACGAGTCGTCGGATGCGGGCTCTGGCCTCGGCGTCGTCGGCGAGGTCGAGGCGGATCTCCTTCGCGCGTTCGAGGACGGCCCGCTCGACGATCTGGAGGGGAGTGGCAGGGGATCCCCGGCTCGAGCCGCTCATCAGCCGACCTCCTCGTCCCAGGTCCCCAGGGAGCCACCAGGAACCGGTAGCGGTGCACCGTCGTCGAGAGCGGGGACGTGACGGCGAGCGTCGAGAGCGCGGATGCGGGCGCGGACGGCGTCGGTGACCGGGTCGACGATGGTCGACGGGATGGCGCGCACGTCCCGCAGCACGTCGTCGAGATGCCGGCGCTCGGGGACGAACACCGGGCTGAGGAGCGTCTCGCCCGGATGGGAAGCGAGCAGCAGTTCCGTGATCGCACGCGCGGTCTCGGTGCGACCGGGTCCCCGCTTCGGTGCTCGGTTCACGATCATCACGATCTGACCAGCGGCCACACCCGCCGCCAACAGATCGCGGACCACGCGAAGCAGCGAATGCACTCCCTTGGGTCCACCGACACCCACGACGACGACGACGTCAGCGCATCCGACGGCTGTCCGGGCGAGCAGGTTGCGGTCCTCGACGTCGGCCGATCCCGTGGTCGACTCGCCCTCGAGATCGTCGTCCACGTCGGCGACGACCACGGTGAAGGCACGGCGCAGCCCGTCGAGGGCGGCCCGGAGTGCCCGTGGACGGAGCGCGGTCCAGTCGCGGTGTCGACGCAGGCCGAGCAACAGCCGGTAGCGGCGGTGCACGATGTCGAAGGTGAGGGATCGCACCTCGTCGGCCGACGGTGCCCCGGAGCGGTGGCTCTCGACCAACTCGAGCACGCCAGGGATCACGTCACGGGCGTCGTGCAACATGGCCTGGTCCGCGTGGAGTGCGAGGTCGGCGAGGAGGACGGTGTCGCTGTGGGCGACGTCGGCGGCGAATCCCTGCGCGAGCGCTGCGGCGACGACGGAGCGACCCGTGCCGCCCGGCCCCGTCACGACGACGGTCTCGGCTCGGAACCCTGGTGTCGGCTCGTCGGACGGCGGCTGGCCGGGGAGGTCGTCGGCGACACCGATGGGTGTGGCGTGCTCGGCCAGGACCGACTCGAGCGCGGCGCGGTCGAAACCTGGCGGGAGCGTCGTGGCCGCCCCGACGGAGATCCAGTCCCGTCCGGTGTCCTCGGCGATCACGATGACCGCACTCCCGCGCTCGCGCGCGTGCTCGACGAGGTCGCGATCGACGCCGGGGAGCCCGCCGTCGACCAGGAGCGCCGAGAACGGTCGCCCCGAGTCGAGCCGAGCGCGGACCTCGCCGGCGGAGACCGTCTTCACGAAGTCCATTGCCAGGGAGCCCGACGTCGCCCACCGTGTGACCTCCGTGAACCAGGGGGCACGAGCTCGGGCGAGGCCGAGGGCGACGTAGCGCTCGCTGGGCATCAGCCGCTGCCCTCGGTGGACTCCTCGGTGCGGGCATCGGTCTCCGCGGCGCGCGTGCCCGCCGGGACCAGCGGTCGATACTCCCTCCCGACGTCTTCGATCTCGGTGCCGATGGCGGCGCGGATCATCGTGATGTCGCCGACCGCTTGGGCATGGACGATGGCCTCGACCTGGGAGAAGTCGGCGAGCGCCAGGCGGACGACGACCCGGTCGCTCCCCGAGGCCAGCACACCCGAGGCCCCGCTGAAGTCGAGGACCCGGGCATCGACGGCGATCAACTCGGTGACGTCGCCGCTCCAGGTCGAGAAGATGTCGACACGCTCGCCGGCGGTGAGGCCGCTCACCGCTCGGTTCCCGGGGAGCGACACGGCGATCTCGAGCGACTCGTCGCCGTCGACGGGGGTCACCGTCATCGACGCCAGGAGGAACTCTCCCTGGCCCACCGCGGCAACCATCTGGCGTCCGATGGCGGCCTCGGGATCGCCGAAGAGGCCCCGCACCCGGTCGGGCAGATCGACGGCGACGAGCGAGACGTCGGCCGCGGTGATGGTGTCGCCGGCTCGGAGCGGGCGGGCGGCCACCACCACGTCGATGGCGTCGTCGGCGGTGGCGCCGGCGTAGGCGACGAAGGTGCCCACGGCGGCGAGCGCCATCAGGAGCCCGCCGAGGACTGCCCGGCCGGAAGGAAGCCCGACACGACGTTCGACTCGCCGATCGGGCGGTGTGCTGTCGCTGTCCACTTCCTGCCACCGTGCAGAAGTCACAGTTCTCTCTTTCGTATCAGCAGGGAAGGCTATTGCGTGGACGGGATCCGGCGCGGCTCGGTGTGCCTGAGTACCATGAGACACATGGAAACACATCGAACGACCTGAGAGTGAGGCAGACGCGTAGTCAGGCACGTAGGGTGGCGGTGCCACTACGGGCAGGAGGAACCCCATGACCGGAACTGTCGACTGGCTGTCGACTGCTGATGCAGCGAAGTCGCTGGGTATCACGACCCGGACGCTGTACCGCTTCATCAATCAAGGTGATCTGGCGGGGTATCGCTTCGGTCGGGTCATCCGCGTCAAGCGCGTGGACGTCGAGGCGTTCATCGAGGCGTCGCGTATCGAACCCGGGACGCTCGACCACCTGTCACCGGACTCCAGCGTCTCCACCGACGAGCAAGCCGACGCGTCGTAGCCAGCGGTCGCCGGATCCCTCAGGGATCGATGACCACGAGCGCGATCGCCGCCGTCGGCACCCAGGTGGGCGTCGGCTCCTCGCCGTCGACCCGGACACGGATGACGTCGGTGCCGGCGCCGCGCAACTGGCCCCGGGTGGTCGCACCGGTGCGGGTCCGGACCACCACGACGGGTCGTTCTGCCGCCAGCGGGCCCAGCACCCCGTCGAGTTCGAGGTCGAGCAGCGGTGGGCGATCGCCGACCACGTCGACGCCTCCCGGCTCGGCGCGGATGAGGTCGATGGCCGAGGTCCGCACGACCACGTGCTGGCCCCGGTCGGCACGCATGGCCACGAAGTCGCCGCCGATGCCGACCAGGGTCCCACGCACCCGGTGCTCGCCGACCTCGACGACCACGGGTCGGCCGCGCTCGGCGAGGTCGAGCAGGGTCCCGGCCAGCGTCGCCGACTCCGCGGACTGGATGCGGAGCCAGTGGGTGCGCAGGCGCGCCCGCGCGGCCTCGTCGACCGTCGCCTCGGCGGCCCATCGTTCCAGCGATCGGCCGAACGCGTCGCTCGCGGCGATGACGCCCTCGGTGGGGCCGCCGGGCGCGGCCGCCGGGTCCGCGCCGTCGTGAGCGGCATCCCCGAAGCGATCCATCAGACGCGACGGTAGGCTCCGAGCGATCGTGTCGGATACCCAAACGCCAGAATCGCCGGTACCAACCCAGGTCACCGTCAACGTCCCCGGGAACCACCTGATGGTGGGGCTGCTCGGTCACCGCGACCAGATCCTGCGGCTGGTCGAGGAAGCCTTCCCGCGCACCGACATCCACGTGCGTGGCACCGAGATCGCCATCAACGGGCCGAACGCCGAGTCGGCCGCCCGGGTGTTCAGCGAGCTCGTGCTGCTCGTCGCCGACGGCCAGGTGCTCGACATCGCGACGGTGCAGCGGTCGATCGACATGGTCCGCCACGACGAGAAGCCGTCCGAGTTGCTGGCGAGCGAGATCCTCCGTTCGGCCAAGGGCAACTCGGTCCGCCCCAAGACCCAGGGCCAGCGTCGCTACATCGAGGCCATCCGCGACAACGTGATCACCTTCGGCATCGGCCCGGCCGGCACCGGGAAGTCCTGGCTCGCCGTCGCCATGGCCGTCCAGGCCCTGCAGCGCGACGAGGTCGAGCGCATCATCCTCACCCGGCCGGCGGTCGAGGCCGGCGAACGCCTGGGCTTCCTGCCCGGCGATCTCATGGCCAAGATCGACCCCTACCTGCGTCCGCTCTACGACGCCCTCTACGACATGGTCGACCCCGACGGGGCGCAACGCCTCCTCGAACGCAACCTGGTCGAGGTCGCGCCCCTCGCCTTCATGCGAGGCCGCACCCTGAACGCCAGCTTCATCATCCTCGACGAGGCGCAGAACGCCACGCCCGAGCAGATGAAGATGTTCCTCACCCGCATCGGGTTCGGGTCCAAGGTCGTCGTCACCGGAGACACGTCGCAGGTCGACGTCGCGGGCAACAAGTCGGGCCTCGCCGACCTCGAGGCGGTCCTCACCGGCATCGACAAGCTGTCGTGGGTGCACCTGGGCTCGCGCGACGTGGTCCGGCACCGGATCGTGCAGGACATCGTCAACGCCTACGACCGGTCGTCGGCGACGTGAGCACCTCCCCGAGTGCGGCGCGGGCGAGTGTCTTCGGCGTCGACGAGCAGGATGCCGTCCCGGTCGACGTCGCCCGGTGGGTCGCCCTCGCCGAGCGGGTCCTCGACGACGCAAAGGTCCGTCCCGGGGCCGAGCTGAGCCTCCTCTTCGTCGACGAGGCCACCATGACCGACCTCAACGAACGGCACATGGGTGCCAGCGGCCCCACCGACGTGCTCGCCTTCCCGATCGACGACGACCCGATCGAACAGGGCCGGTGGCCCGACAACGGCACCACCGGTCCCGACCGTCCGGCACCCCTGCCCGACGACTACCCGGTGCTCCTCGGCGACGTGGTCGTCTGCCCGACCCGGGCGGCGGCGCAGGCACCCGAGCACGCGGGGAGCTCCCACCACACGGGCACGGTCGACGACGAGATCGCCCTGCTGGTGGTCCACGGGATCCTCCACGTCCTCGGCATGGACCACGCCGAACCCGCCGAGACCGAGGCGATGCAGGCGCGCGAGCGCGACCTGCTCGGCCGGTTCCACGTCACCTGACGCCCCGATGAACGTCGCCTTCACCGCCGGTGCGGTCCTGGTGCTCCTCGGCTTCGTCGGGGTGTTCTCCGTGTGCGAGACGGTCCTCGTGCACCTGTCGGTCGCCCGTGCGACCACCATGGTCGACGAGGGCCAGGCGCGCGCCGACACCCTCGTCGAGCTGCTGCACCGGCGTGAAGCCAACCTGGGCGCCGTGCTCGTCGCCCGGCTGGCCGCCCAGGTCGGCGTCGTGGGTCTGCTGGTGACGCTGAGCCGCGGGAACGAGTTCTCGACCACGGTGTGGGTGGTGTTCGCCGCCGCGCTCGTCGTGCTCCTCGGGGTGGTCGAGGCGCTGGCCAAGACGGTGGCGCTGGTGCGCACCGACCAAGTCGCCCTGCGCGTCTCGACGCTGCTCGCCGCCGTGGGCCGGATCCCGCTGCTCGGACTGCTGGGCGCAGGCCTGTCGTCGTTCGTACGACATCGCTCCGACGGCATCGACGACACCGAGCGACCACGGGTGTCGGAGGAGGAGCTGTTGGCGCTGGCCGAGGTCGCCGTCGAAGCCGACGTGATCGAGACGTCCGAGCACGCGCTCATCGAATCGATCATCGAGTTCGGTGACACCATCGTGCGTGAGGTCATGGTGCCGCGGCCGGACATGGTCACCGTCGAAGCGTCGTGGAAGATCAGCGACGTGATGGAGGTCGTCATCCTCAACGGCTACAGCCGTATCCCGGTCGTCGGCGAGAGCATCGACGACATCGTGGGCATCGCCTACGCCAAGGACCTGATGCGTGCCGAGCGCGATGGCAACGGCGACCACGCCGTCGGCGACCATCTCCGTCAGGCCCGGTTCGTTCCCGAGCAGCAACGGGTCTCGTCGCTGCTCCCCGAGATGCAGAGTGAGCAGTTCCACATGGCGATCGTGATCGACGAGTACGGCGGTGTCGCCGGACTGGTGACCCTCGAGGACCTCATCGAGGAGCTGGTCGGCGAGATCGTCGACGAGTTCGACGTCGAGGACCCCATGGCCGAGCCCCTGCCGGGAGGCGCCTACCGGGTGAACGCCCGCATGCCGCTCGACGAGGTGAACGACCTGCTCGACGCCGACCTCCCGGAAGGCGACTGGGACACCGTGGGCGGATTGGTGTTCGGCACGCTCGGCCACGTCCCGTTCGAGGGCGAGACCGTCGAACTGGGCAGCCACCGCCTCACCGCGGCCCGGGTACAGGGCCGCCGCATCGGCATGGTCCGCATCGACCGACTCCGCGATCGCGAGACCGCATGAAGTCCGGATTCGTGACGTTCGTCGGCCGGCCCAACGTGGGCAAGTCGACGCTGTTGAACAACATCTTGGGCGAGAAGGTCTCGATCGTCTCCGACAAGGTCCAGACCACCCGCAACCAGATCCGTGGCGTGCTCAACCGTCCCGACGCCCAGATCGTCTTCGTCGACACCCCCGGCATCCACAAGCCGGTCACCGCGCTCGGCGACCGGCTCAACGCCACCGCCAACGAGGCCATCGGCGGCGTCGACGTGGTCTGCTTCCTGATCGACGCGACCCAGCCCATCGGTCGCGGGGACCGCTTCGTGGCCGGGCGTGTCCCCAAGGACGGCATCGTCGTCGTGAACAAGACCGACATCGCGAAGCCCGAGCAGGTGCTGGCACAGCTGGGAACGGCGGGCGAGTTCGACGTGTCCGCCTACTTCGGTGTGTCGGCCAAGACCGGCGAGGGCGTCGACGCGCTGGTCGACCATCTCGTGTCGCGTCTGCCCGAGGGACCGCAGTTCTATCCCGACGACATGATCACCGATCAGCCCGACGCCTTCTGGGTGGCGGAGCTGGTGCGCGAGCAGCTGCTCGCCGTCGCTCGGGACGAGGTCCCGCACTCGATCGCGACGCGGGTGACCGAGCTCGAGTGGCCCTACATCCGGGTCGAGATCCTCGTCGAGCGCGACTCCCAGAAGGGGATCGTGATCGGCAAGAAGGGTGCGGTCCTCAAGGAGGTCGGGACCCGCGTACGCCGCCAGCTCAAGGAGGGCGCGTTCCTCGAACTGCAGGTCAACGTGAAGAAGGACTGGCAGCGCCGCCCGTCCGACCTCGACCAGCTCGGCTACTGAACCCCGCCGTTCTTCGCGGTGCGCGACCGACGCGACGGGCGGCTCACGACGCCGTAGATCCCGAGCGCCAGACCGATGACGACGGCGAGGTCCCGGCTGTGGCGCGCCCACCCGCTGGGAGCGAACGACTCGGTCGTGCCGTCGGCGAACGCGAGGAGGCACGAGCCGGCCTCGCTGGTCGACCCGATGGCCCCACGCTCGGCCATCGCTTCCGTGCAGTACGCCGCGTCGTACGACGAGCGGGCGAGTCCGAGCAGCACGATGACGGCCAGCGCCCCGAAGACGAGGATGGCGATGCGCACCATCCGGTCGTCGTCGGTGAGTCTCTGTTCGAGACGTGTCGGTTCTCGTCGCCCCACCATCGGCTCCCCAGCAGCGGGAAGATCACTCGGAGCGGACGAGCCGCCCGGGCCGAGCGTCGGTGAACGCGTCGTGGTCGCGGGTGATCTGGCCGGCGACGATCGTGTAGTCGTAGCCCTCGGCCTCCTGGACGAAGCGGGTGCCGCCAGCCGGGAGGTCGGCGACCATGTGCGGCTCACGCAGGGTCAACCGCTCGTGGTCGATGACGTTGATGTCGGCGCGGAGGCCGACCTCGAGCAGACCGCGGTCGGCGAAGTCGAAGAGCGCCGCCGTGTCGGCGGTGAGCTTCTTGACCACGGTGGCCAGCGGGATCTGCGGACCCTGGGTGCGGTCCCGTGCCCAGTGGGTGAGCATCCAGGTGGGGGTCGACGCGTCACAGATCATGTTGCAGTGGGCGCCACCGTCGGCGAGGCCGAGCACGGCGGACGAGTTGTTCAACATCTCGTACAGGGCGTCGCCGTTGCCGTAGCTGTAGTTGAGCAACATCATCATCACGATGGCCTGGCCGTCGCGCTCGAGGAGACAGTCGTAGTACACCTCGAGCGGATCGATTCCTGTCGCCTCGGCGATGCCGGCGATCGAGTCCTCGTAGCCCGGCTCGTAGTCGACCGGGTCACCCAGCGGGAAGCTGCGGTCCCAGGTGTCGAGTGCCTTGGCGAGCTCGGGCAGGTCCTGGCGCAGCGACTCGATCTTGGCCCGTGACTCGGCGACGAGCGTGGCCCGCAGCTCGGGGTCGCGCATCCGCTCGACCTGTTCGCTGACCGGCAGATCGACCAGCGGGGCGAACGCCTCGGTGTCGAGGAAGCGGTGCCGTGCGGTGAGGCCCGACAGCAGTCCGAAGGGACGGCCGGCGACCTGCGCGGTGATGTCGTGGCCTGCGTCGCGTGCCTGGGAGATGAGCTCGAGGTGCTTGCGCCAGTCATCGGGGGCGTCGTCGGTCTGGAGCATGAGGAACGTGACCGGGACGCCGGCTTCGGCGGCGAGGCGACACATCCAGTCGACCTCGGTGTCGGGCGACACGTGGTCGGGTCCGGCGACGCCTGCGGGGGCGACCTCGAAGATGCCCTTGCCGGCAGCCTGCACGGCGCGGCCGAGCGCGAACAGCTCGTCCTCGGGGGCATACGTGCCGGGAACGGGTTCGCCGTCGAGGGCCCGGTGCGCGATCGTGCGGCTGGTCGAGAAGCCCTTGGCGCCGGCCTCGATGGCCCGGGTGACGATGGCCGCCATGGCGGCGATGTCGTCGGCGCTGGCCGGTTCGTTCTTCGCTCCCCGGTCGCCCATGACGTAGGCACGGACGGGACCGTGGGCGATCATCGCCGCGATGTCGGCGGTGTAGCGGCCGCCGTCGAGCACGTCGAGGTACTCCTCGAAGCTCTCCCAGTTCCACGACATGCCCTCGGACAGCGCGGTGCCGGGGATGTCCTCGACGCCCTCCATCAACTCGATCAGGAACTGGTGACGGTCGGGCTTCACCGGCGCGAAGCCCACACCGCAGTTGCCCATGACGATGGTGGTGACGCCGTGGGGGGTCGACGGAGCGAGCTCGTCGTCCCAGGTGGCCTGACCGTCGTAGTGGGTGTGGACGTCGACGAAGCCCGGCGTGACGATGCGGCCGGTGGCGTCGATCTCCGTCGCGCCGGCGCCCAGGTCGGGGCCGATCGCCGTGATGCGGTCACCGTCGACGCCGACGTCGGCGACGTAGGGGTCGCCTCCCGTCCCGTCGACCACCAGGCCGTTGCGGATCACCAGATCGAACACGTCATTACCCCCGAAGCGCCGTTGTTTCAGGGTGAGCGTAGGCCCTCCGGTCCCGGGGCGCTCCACCACCGCACGCCGAGGACCATCGTGAGCACCATGGCCCACACCGTCGCCTCGGGTCCGGGTGCCAGTCCCCACGCCGGTCGCCACTCGAGGACCCAGCCGAGCCAGGCCACCGGCAGCAGGGTCCCGATGGCCGCCACATGGGCCACGCGGGGGGAACGGGCCGCTGCGAACCCGGCGAGCGCGGCGCCGGCGCATCCGACGAGGAACCACGGCAGATGGATGGCCAACAAGGCCGCCGACGCCGCCAGACCGGTGCCGCCCCGGAAGCGTCGGAAGACCGGCGCACACAGGCCGGCGACGACGGCGAGACCGGTCCAGAGCGACACCGACTGCCAGGCCGAGAGCACCTGGTTGGAGAAGTAGCCGATGCGCGAGAAGTTGCTCCCGGGCGACAACTCCTGGATGGTCCACCACGCCGCGGTCGAGGACGCGAGGGCCACGAACGCCTCGACGATGCCGTCGGCGGGGCGGGCGTCGTCGTCGCGGTGGATCCAGGTGGCGGTGCACGACCCCACGACGTACCCGGTGAGGACGATGGGGCCGGCGAAGACGGCGACGGCCGAGACGCTGCGCACCGTCAGTCCGTCCGGAGCGACCGCAGGTAGTCGACCACCTCGGCCTGGTCCTTCGTCCGGCGCATCGGTGGGAGGCCCCGCACCAGGTCCCAGCGGTAGCTCGCCGTCGCCAGGCGCGGGTCGAGGACCGCCACCACGCCCTGGTCGGTCGACGTCCGGATCAGGCGACCGGCGCCCTGGGCCAGCAGCGTGATCGCGCGCGGCAGATCGATGAGCCCGAACGCGTTGCGGCCGACCTGTTCGCGTCGGGCCTCGAGCAGCGGATCGTCCGGGCGAGCGAAGGGGAGCTTGTCGAGGATCACACACGTCAGCGAGTCGCCGGGGATGTCGACGCCTTCCCAGAACGAGAGCGTCGCGAAGACGCTGGTCTCGGGCTCCGCGGCGAACTGCTCGAGGAGCGCCGGCTTGGGGAGCTCACCTTGGGCGATGATCTCGGTGTCGAGCCGTGGGCGCAGGGCCTCGACCGCTTCCTGCATGGCCCGCCACGAGGTGAACAGCGCCATCGACCGTCCGCCGGCCGCCTCGATCAGGGCCTCGATCTCGTCGTGCACCGCGGCGGCGCGTCGGTCGTTGCGGGGATCGGGGAGGTGCGCGGCGCAGTAGAGGACGGCGTTGTTCTCGTAGTCGAACGGGGAACCGACGTCGAGCACCTGCGTCGACGACGGCATCCCGAGACGCTCGGGCAGCTTCGGCGGGATCGTGGCCGAGCACAGGACCGCCGTGGTCTCGTCCCACAGGATCTGGCGCAGGAGTCCGGCGACGTCGATCGGTGCGATGCGGAGTCGGGCGGCGCCGACGCGCCCTTCGACCCACGCCACACTGCCGGTCGGGACGACCGTCGCGGTGGTCAGGTCCTGGAGCAGCCCGGTGAGCTGTTGCATGGCGCGGTTGCGGCGGGCGACCACATCGGGCTGCGAGTCGGGGACCTTGCGGAGCGCGGCGGCCGCCTGGTCGAGCTTGGGTCGGAGCCGGGTCAGCTGGGTCACCAGCGTCTTGGGCGCCGGGTCGAGGCGCTCGCCGACGAGCCCGTCGAGCACCTCGCCGAGCTTGGTGGCGATGGCGAGGATGTCGGACATGAGGGCGTCGTCGGCGATGACCCGGCCGATGGCGTACGTGGCGGCATTCACCCGTCCGACCGTGAGCTCGGACCCCGCGGTCGACGACACGACCTCCTCGAACCGGTGTGCCTCGTCGAGGACCACGAGGTCGTGGGGCGGCAGGATCACGCCACCAGCGGCCAGATGCGTGCCGTAGAGGTAGGTGTTGACGACGACGACGTCGGCCTCCGCAGCGCGACGACGCGCGGCCTCGGCGAAACACGTCTCGCCCTTCGGGCACTTCGCCGCGCCCGGGCACTCGTCGGAGCCGACGCTCACGGCATCCCACACCGGACCACGGGGCTCGACCGCGAGTTCGGCCCGATCGCCGACCTCGGTGGTCTCGGCCCACTGGAGGACCGACACGAGCCCCGGATCGTCCGCGGTGATGTCGAGCTTGCCTTCGCGGTCGTCGAGCAGCTCCTGGACCCGCTGGCGGCACACGTAGTTCGAGCGGCCCTTGAGCACCGCCCACGTGAACCCGCCGACGTGTTCCTCGAGGAACGGGAGGTCCTTGGCCGCCACCTGGTCCTGGAGTGCCTTGGTGGCGGTGGCGACGACGGTTCGGCCGTGGCTCCGCACCGCAGGCAGCAGGTAGGCCAGGGTCTTGCCGGTCCCGGTCCCGGCGCCGACCACGAGGTGCCGGCCCGACTCGATGGCGGCCTCGACCGCCTCGGCCATCTGCAGCTGCCCGTCGCGGAGCTCGCCGCCGCTGGGGAGCTCGGCCACCACCGACGCCAGCGCATCGGCCAGCTCCGGAGATGACGGTGTCGGCATCGCGCCGACGGTAGCGGTCGGGCGGTGGCGGTCGGTCAGACGGTTCGGCCCATGCAGACCCGCAGATCGGCCGGGAGCCCCTCGGCCTCCTCGTGTTGCACCCTCGCGGTGAGCTCGGGTCCGGCGTGCGTCGGCTCCAGCACCCGGAATCCCCGGCGCTCGTACCAGGGGCGATTCCAGGCCACGTCGGCGAACGTGGTCAATGTCACGGCCGGCCGGCCGCTGTCTGCCGCCCAGGAGACGACGGTGTCGAGGAGCGCCGAGCCGTGGCCCGCCCCCTCGAACCGGGGATCGACGGCGACCTCCTCGACGTGGGCGTTGCCGTCGACGAGGTCGACGACCACGAAGCCGACCGGAGCGCCGTCGACCACCGTCACCCACGCCTGCCCGCCGTCGATCCACGCCAACAGGCGCTCGTCATCGAGGGGGTCGTCGTCGGCACAGGCCGCGATGCGGGGGTCGTCCACGTCTGCGAAGCGCCGTCCGGCCGCGACCCCGATGTGCTGCATGGCTTCGACGTCGTCTGGACGTGCCGGGCGGACGGCATGGGCCGGCATGGTCATCCGTCGAGGGTATCGACCACGGCTCCGGTCCGATTGGTCTCGAGGGCGATCGCCCCGTCGATCCGTGGCGCCGTGATCTGGACACGCACCGTGCCGTGGGCGGCCTCCCACTGGACGACGTTGACGATCGACCCGTACACGAGGAGACGCCCGAAGATCGCCAGCCACGCGAGGACGGCGAAGACGATCCCGAGGGAGCCGTAGAGCGCCGACGAGTCGGCCACGAGCTTCGGGACGTAGACCGACCCGACCACCTTCATCACCTCGAAGCCGAACGCACACACCAGCGCGCCGGGGAGGCGGGCCCGCCATCCCACCGGCACGCGTCCGAGCGCGGTGAACGTCCAGAGGAAGAGGAGGACGTTGACCCCGAAGCCGGCAACCAGCGACAGGGGAGCGAGGAACCCCGGCAGGACGTTGAGGGCGATGCTGAGGCCGAACGAACCGACGAAGATGGCGGAGGCGCCGCCGAGCCACGCCAGGGCCTTGAGTTTCTCGATCACACCCTTGCCGTGGGTCTGCCAGGCCGCGTCGATCGACCGCTGGATCGCGGTCACCAGGTTGAGGCCGGTGAACAGGAGCCCGGCGAGCCCGATCACCGATGCCGCCTGACGCGACTCCTGGGCGGTCTCGAGCGCCTCGGTGAACGACTCGGCGCTGTCGGCGTCGAGTTCGAGGTTGTCGATGACCGTCTGCGCGAAGTCGGGGTCGTCGACGGAGAGGAAACCGACGACGGCGACGCCGACGATCACCAACGGGAAGATCGACAGGAACGTCTGGAGTGCGATGCCGTTGGCCAGCGCCGTGCCTCGCACCTCGGTGAAGCGTTCCTGGACCCGCAGCAGCCAGCCGATCACGGGGACGGATGCGAGGCGCTCTTTCACGAGCACCCTTCTACCGCACGGACCGGTGCGTTCAGCGGTCCGGCATCCGGAAGGCGATGTTGAAGTCGGCCGGCGCCTCGACCGTCGGCACCAGCGCGAAGCCGGTGTCCGCGTCGCGGTCAGGCGCCGCGGAGAGGTCGAATGTCCAGGTGCCGTCGTCCTCGACGCCGCCGACGCACGTCTCGGTGTCCCAGGCCGGCGCTTCGTCGAACGACTTGCCCGGACCGGTCTCCCAGCCGTCGTCGAGGACCGGGCAGATGGCGACCATGGCCGGTCCGAGGGCCTCACGTGCGGAGTCGTCGTCCTCCACGAGCACGAGCTCGGTCTCGTCGCCGGTGAGGCGCAGGAACGCCACCCGCTCGACGGTGCCGAGTCGGTTGGCGACCGGCACGGTGTCGTCGGCGACCGCATCGGTGGGGAGCGGTGTCACCGGCAGCCGGGAAGCCCAGGACCAGCCGCGGACCGAGAGCGGCGTGGCGAGTTCGGGGGTGTCCCCGCCGAAGGGCAGGGGTCCGGTGGGTCCCGTCGGCTCCGGCGACGGCGGTGCGGGCAGCGGTGCGCTCGGGAAGGTCGGGAGCGGAGCCACCGGCGTGAACTCGGGGATGGGCGGAACCGGCGGTGGGTCCTCGGCGGCTGCCTGCGGGGGGACGCTCGTGACGACCGGTGCCGGCGCGGCGATGGTCTGTGACGCCGGCGTCCGGTCTGGTCTGCCCGGGAGGTGGAACGCGACGGCGACGAGGGCGATGAGGGTCCACGCCACCGGCCGGTAGCGCAGCCCGTTCTGGGCCGCCTGGGCGCTCCCGAGGTGTCGGATCCCCGGGACGGCCAACGCCACGAGCCGGGCCGGGCCGGTGCGACCCTGCGCTCG
>JBFIHN010000038.1:0-13944 GCA_041601775.1 Acidimicrobiales bacterium | reverse complement strand
TGGTGCCGGGTCCCAACGGCGTGGCGTGGCGGTCGGTGTGCGCGGCCCTCGGCATCGGTGCCGAGTTGTCGGTCGGCGACCACGTGACCACCGGTGACGACACGCCCGGGCTCTCGGGCGTCGTCGCGTCGATGCTCACCAGCGAGGCGGCACGGGCCGCGCTCTTCGTGCTCGACGGTGACGTCGGCACCGCGTTCGTGTCGGTCGAGGGCGACGGCGACCAGGTCGCCGCCAGCCTCTACCTGTACTCGTACCGCGCCGACGGGCCCGACGGCGCCGCATGGAAGTCCTGGCTCACCGGCCGATTCGCGCCGCCCAGCGCCGATGCGCCGGCCGTGACCTGACGGTCGGCGTCGCACCACGTCGCGTTCAGCGGTTGCCGGACTCCGCGGGACCCGACGGCCGATCCGCCCGGATGCCGAAGCGCCGTCGGCGTCGATAACGTCGCGGCCATGTCGACGAAGTCGCTCCGTCCTGCGCTGCTCCTCGCTGTCTGGACCGTGCTCGTCTGGACCACCCGGATCCGCAACATCTGGACCGACGACGAGCTGACGACCAACGGTCAGCTCTGGCGGACGGCGCTCGCAGGCGTGTTCACCGTCTTCGCCCTCGGCACCGTGGTGCTGTGGCGGCGTCGTGGCGACGCCACTGGCTGGGTGCGGGCCTTCGCGGTGTGGACCATCGGTGTGTGGGCGGTTCGCGCCGTGCAGATCGGGCTCGCCGACCACGGCGTCGCGTTCAAGGCCGTCCACACGGTGCTGGCCGTCGTGTCGACCGGCCTTGCGTTGTGGGCCGACCGTCAGGCGAACGCACCCGCCCCGCAGTCCGAACCGGCGCTCCGCTGACCGGTCCCGCTAGCCGAGGCCCGGCGTCCGACGAATCGTCGAAGGATCGCGAGGCCGAGGGGTCGAGTGGCCGAAGGTCACGTCGAGGGCCAGGGTCAGGCACCGGCAGCCGCCACCGGCCTTGAGGAACTCGTCCACCGGGCAGACGGCGACCTCGAAGCCCCAGCCCTCCAGGATCCGGCCGACCCTCGTCGGGCACGAGGGCATCACGATGGTGGATCCGACGACGACCGAGTTGGCGCAGAACGCCAACGCCTCGTCGTCCTCGAGCCACAGCGGCTCCGGGACGAGGGCCTCGACGACCTTGCGGCCGTAGTCGTCCCATCCGAGCGGGGCGCACATGGCGTGTCGATCGTCGAGAGGGCAGAAGGTCAAGTCGAGGTGGTAGAGCCGTTCGTCGACCAGTTCGAGTGTCCGGACCGGCACGTCGAGCAGGCTGGTCAGGTAGGTGCCGGCCACGGCATCGGACCGGGGCCGGTAGCCGGACACGAGCACGTCGCCGAACGGCAGGGCATCGCCGGCGCCCTCGTGGCCGACCTCGTCCGGCAGTCGGCGGACGTCCCAGCCGTGGTCGGCGAACCACGACGCGAAGACCTCGGTCTCGGGCTGGCGCTCCGGGTGGCGGAAGTGCGAGGGGACGAACGTCTTCGACGTCGCGTCGAGCAGTCCGGCATTCGCCGTGAAGACCAGATCGGGGACCCCTTCGGGCTGGTCGATGGTGTCGACGTCGGCTCCCGCGTCGAGCAGGGCGCGGTGGAGTGCCTCCCACTGACCGAGCGCGAGATCGACGTCGACGTCGATCTCCCGGTGCATCCACGGGTTGATCTCGTAGAGGACGCCGAAGTGCTGTGGCGGGCAGAGCAGGTAGTGATGGCCCCAGTCGAGCGTCGTCATCGGGCGAGCAGTTCGTCGGTGAGTTGACGAACGAACGCGCCGATGTCGGTGACGATCCCGACGGCCTGATGGGAACCACGGTCGGCGAGCTTGGTGACCACGGCCTGGTTGATGTCGACGCAGAACGTCTCGACCGAGGCGGGGAGCACGTTGCCGGTGGCGATGGCGTGCAGCGTCGTGGCCAGCATCAGCGCGACCCGCACGCCGCCGATCTGGTCACGCATGGCGTCCGCAGCGCAGGCGACGTCGGTCATGGTGTCGGGGAGGGGGCCGTCGTCGCGGATCGACCCGCCGAGCACGAAGGGCACCCCGGCCCGGACGCACGCATGCATGACGCCGCCGGTCACGAAGCCGGCATCGACGGCCGCGGCGATCGAGCCGTGGCGCCGGATCTCGTTGATCACCCGGACGTGGTTGGCGTGCCCACCCTCGACCGGCACGCCGTCGCCCACCCCCACGCCGAGCGACGTGCCGAGCACGTTCGACTCGAGATCGTGGGTCGCGAACCCGTTGCCGGTGAAGAGACACTGGATCCACCCGTGCTCGACCAGCGCTGCGATGTCCGGTCCGGCCCCGGTGTGGATCGCCGCGGGGCCGGCCACGAGCAGGACCTTGGCGCCGTCCTCTCGCGCGACCCGCATCCGGTCGGCGACGTGGCGGATGAGCAGACCCTTGGGCTTCTCGGACGACACCTCGGAGTTCATGAACTCGAACGACCCGGCGCCGGCGCTGCGCGACGGGATCTGCACGCGCACGCCGTCTCGACCCACGACGATCCGATCGCCGGCGGCGACGCGGTGCATCGGGATCGTGCGGATGCGGCCGTCGTCGTGGACGACGATGCCGCAGTCCATCTCGGGGTTCTCGACCCGGTGCCATTCGCCGTCGATCAGGACCTCGGTCTCGAGGTTCGTCGTCGAGTGGAACCCCACCGGGAGCACACCGTCGGTGTCCGCGGCGACCAGCACGGCGTCGGAGTGCTCGACGCGGTTCGCTCCGTGGACCTGGAGATCGTCGAGCAACGGGTCGAGCACGTCGGTCGCGGCCGTGACCTCGATGGTGGCCGAGGAGGTGTCCTTGTTGGTCTTGCCGATGGCGACGTCGACCAACTCGTAGTCGGCGCCGGCGTCGAGGATGGCGTCGAGGATCTTGGCGAGGAGCAGTGAATCGACGATGTGGCCGTCGACACGGATCGTCTCCGAACGGCGAGCAGGTGTCGGGTCCGGGGTCGACGTCGGTGCCATTGCAGGTCATCTTCGCGCTGGCGGATAACCTCTGCGCCGCATGGGACAGAGTGTGACCGTCATCGAGAAGTCGTCGACCAATCCCGAGGTACTGCGGTTCGAGATCAACCGCAGCCTCACGGGTATGGGTCATGAGCGGTATTCGTCGCTCGACGACGTCGTCCGGGATCGCCCGGTCGACGAGGTGGCGCGCCGGATCTTCGCCCACGGTGGCGTCGACGGGGTCCACGTCAACAGCTCGATCATCACGGTGCGCCTTGCGGGAGGCAGCACCGGAGAGGGTCTCCGCGAGATCATCGAGCACCTGTTCCGGTTCTATCCAGATGGCGGCGCGGCAGTACCCGGTGACGACGAGGCCGTCGCCGCGAACGCGGATTGAACCGCCGGAGCACCCCAGAATCCTCCGCGACGGATGACGAGGCCGGTGTCCGCTGGCCCTTCGTCGCCAAGCTCGGCATCGTCCTCGCGGCCCTGACGCTCGTGGGCGGGCTCGGCGCCGCGCTCGTCGCGGCCTTCGTGGTCGACCGGAGCGACGAGCCCAAGGTCATCATCCCGGACCTCGATGACCCACTGGCCCCGGTGGCGTTGGCCGAGGGTGGATTCCTGTACGGCGAACGGACCACGGGCCGGATCCTGCGAGCCGATCGAGCCGGCGGGACCATGGTCACGGTCCAGATCCAGGAGACGTTGGCCACCGACGGCCAGCGTGGACTGCTCGGCATCGCCACCAACCGTTCCGGTGACGCGGTCGATGTCTATGCCTCGTGGACCCGCGCCGCCGACGGTCGTCTCGTCGTCGGTCGGGTGGCCTCCGGACGCGAGATGTTGGTCTGGGAGGGTCCGGTCAGCGCCGACCTCGCCAACGGCGGGACCCTCGCGTTCCGCGGGGACCGGTTGCTGATCTCGATCGGCGACCTGCAGGACCCCGACGCGGTCGACGACCCCGACGCGCCGAACGGCAAGATCCTCTCGCTCGACCCCATGGGCGCTCCCGACCAGGAGCCGGCGGTCGTGTCGGGTGGCTGGAACAACCCGTTCGCCATGACCGTGGTCGGTGGCGACATCTGGCTGGTCGACAACGCCCCCGGTGCGCAGGCCGAGCGGATCGTCCGGATCGCCCCCACGGGTGAGGAGTCGGTGCTCGAGCTCACCGGGGACCGGCGAGCGCCGTCGTCTCTCGACGTGTTGCCGGACGGTGATCTGGTGATGTGCGGATTCGTGTCCGAGGTCGTCGAGCGGATTCCCGTGCCCGCCGTGGGGGTCGAGGCCCCGGCCGAGGAGCTCGGTCCGCCGTGCGCGACCGGGGTGGCCGTCCTCGCCGACGGCTCGATCGTGACGACGACGACGGACGCCGTCTGGCGGGACCCCCGCCACCAGTAGCCATGACGGTTGACGGGTATCGAACAGGTGTTCGATACTGGCGGCATGGGTCGAGCGGAGCGTGCAGCAGCACTGGTCGAACAGCTCCCGTCGACCACGCTCGCTCGTGATCGACGTCTCCCGGTCCTGGCGGCACTCGAGTCGCTGATCCCCGGAGGCGGCCTGCGGCGGGGGTCGACCGTGGCCACCGATGGTCCTGCCGCGACCTCGCTGGCGTTGGCGGTGGCCTCGGCAGCCTCGCAGGACGGTGCGTGGGTGGCCGCGGTCGGATTCCCGTCGCTGGGGTTGTCGGCCGCGGCCGAACTGGGCATCGCCCTCGAGCGGTTCGTCCTCGTCGCCTCACCGGACACCGAGATCGGTCCCGACAACGAAGAGACGGCCTGGGCGGCAGCGGTCGCGGCGCTGGTCGACGCGTTCGAGCTCGTGCTGGTCCAGGCGACGCATCGGGTCAAGGCCCGCGACGGCCGGCGACTGGCCGCCCGCACGCGAGAGCGCGGTGCGGTGCTGGTCCAGGTCGGCTCGTCGGGGTGGTCCGAGGGTGCTGATGTGACGCTCGAGGTGACCGAGGCGCGTTGGGAAGGTCTGGCCGACGGTCACGGTCACCTGCGCTCGCGGCGGGTGACGGTGGTGGGCGGTGGCCGGCGTGACGCCGCGCGGCCGCGGCGGGCCGAACTGTGGCTGCCGTCGAGCCGTGGACTGGTCGAGCCCGTGGTGCCCGATCCGGTCCCGATCCATGTCCCGGCCTGACGTCCCGGGCCGGGTCATGGTGGTGTGGGTTCCCGACTGGCCGCTGGTGGCGGCCGGGACCCGGGCCGACGAACCCGCGGCGGTCTTCGTGGCGAACCGGGTGGTGGCGTGCACGTCGGCGGCCCGCGCCGCCGACGTCCGTCGGCACATGCGTCGCCGCGAGGCGCAGGCCCGGTGCCCGTCGTTGCAGGTCCTCGACCGGGACGTCGAGCGCGATGCCCGGATGTTCGAACCGGTGGTGCGGGCGCTCGAGGTCTTCACCCCGCGGGTCGAGGTGACGCGACCCGGCCGGTGTGCGTTCCCCACCCGGGGGCCGTCCCGGTACTTCGGTGGCGACGTGGCGCTCGCGGACCGGGTGGTCGAGGCCGTCGCCGCGGTGGACGGTCCCAGCGCCCCGATCCTCGCTGCCGTGGGGGTGGCCGACGGACCCTTCGCTGCCGAGCATGCGGCCCGGACGGCCTATGTGGCTGCACAACGAGGCGATCCGCCGGTCTGGATCGTGGCGCCCGGCGCATCGGCCGAGTACCTCGCGCCCCTGTCGCTCACCGCGCTCGACCAGCCCGACTTCGCCGATGTCCTGCGCCGGTTGGGCCTCCACACCCTCGGCGATCTCGCTGCGCTGCCCGCAGGCGATGTCCTCGGCCGGTTCGGGGTGATGGGGGTGGAGGCCCATCGACTCGCCCGTGGTCTCGACGTCCGCCCGCTGCAGACCACACCTCCGCCCCCCGACCTCGTGGTCTCTGCCGACCTCGAACCACCAGCGGCTGCGGTCGCGCCGATCGCGTTCGTCGCCCGAGGACTGGCCGACGAACTCCACCGCCGTCTCGACGCCCGGGGGTCGGTGTGTACCCGGGTCGTGGTCGTCGCCGAGACCGAGAACGGTGAGCGGTCCGAACGGGTGTGGCGCCACGCGGAGAGCAGTTCGTCCGATGGTCGGGGAGGAGGGCTCGGTGCGGGAGCGATCGCCGACCGGGTCCGGTGGCAGATGGACGGGTGGATCAACGCTTCGGTCCGCCAGCGGCCCACGGCCGGCATCGTCCGCCTCGCGCTCCACCCCGACGAGGTGGTGGCCGCCGACGGTCGCCAACTGGGGTTCTCGGGCCAGGGGTTCCTGGGCCGCGACACCGGCGCGGCCGATCGGGCGGTCCGTGCCATCGCCCGGGTCCAGGGACTCCTCGGTGCCGACGCGGTTTCGGTACCCGAGTACGCCGGGGGCCGCGACCCGGCCGAACAACTCCGTCTCGTGCCCGCCGGTGCCGTCGACCTGACCGTCGACCGTCCGGCCGTGCACCCCGACTGGATCACCGCCCCGTGGCCGGGCCGTCTCCCCAACCCTTCACCGGCGACCGTGCACCCCGATCCGCTCCCGGTCGACGTGCTCGACAGCACCGGCCGGATCGTGATGGTCGACGGCCGATGCACGCCCACGGCTCCCCCCGAACGACTGCGAGTCGGCCGCCGGACGCTGCGCATCTGCTCGTGGGCCGGGCCCTGGCCGGTCGACGAGCGATGGTGGGATCCCGAACGCCATTCCCGTCGTGTCCGCTTCCAGGTGGTCACCGACGACGGTGTCGCCCGCCTCGTCGTTCTCGAGCGTGGCCGCTGGAGCGTTGCTGCCACGTACGACTGAACGGCAGACTCGGTCGGTGAAGACGGCGCCCACGGTCCAACGACGCGAGATCGGCCGGCGCGAACTCATCGCCTTGTTGGCCATGGCCACGGCGCTCACCGCGCTCGGTATCGACCTGATGCTCCCCGCGTTCGGCGAGATCCGTGCCGACCTGGGCCTGGCCCCGGATTCGACCGCGGTCACCGGCCTGGTCACCGCCTACTTCGTCGGCCTCGGCCTCGGCACGATCTTCTACGGTCCCATCGCCGACAACCGCGGGCGTCGCAGCGCGATGCGCCTCGGGTTGACGATCTATGTGGGTGGGGCGCTGCTGGCCACGCTCGCCCCGTCGTTGCCCACGTTGCTGGCGGCACGGGTCCTCTGGGGTCTCGGGGCCGCCGGTCCACGGGTGGTCGCCCTGGCCATCATCCGCGACCGCTTCGACGGCGACGAGATGTCGAAGACGATGTCGACGATGATGGCGATCTTCATCCTGGTGCCCGTGGTCGCCCCGAGCCTGGGCTCGGCGGTGCTCGCCGTCGCACCGTGGCGTTGGCTGTTCGCGCTGTGCGCGGTCTGGGCGTGTGTGATCGCCGTGTGGGTCCGTCGGCTCCCCGAGACCTTGGCGCCCGAGCACCGCATCCCGGACCTCCGCTTCCACCGCGTGGTCACGGCGACGAAGTTCGTGGTGTCGAACCGCGTGGCCTTGTCGTACGCCGTGGGCGTCACCGCGCTCTACGGCGTGTTCGCCTCGTACCTCGGTTCGGCCGAGGCGATCGTCGACAAGACCTTCGGTGCCGCCGATCGGTTCCCGCTGGTCTTCGGGGTCCTCGCCGGCGTCATGGGTCTGGCGTCGGTGCTCAACGGCCGGATCGTCTCGTCCGTGGGGACCACACCCATGGTCGTCTGGGCGCTGGGGGGCTACCTGGGTCTGGCGGGAGTGATGGCCGCGCTCGCGTTCACGACCGACGGCCGCCCGAGCCTCTTCGCCTTCATGGCGGTGATGGGTGGGCTCCTCGCCTTCCACGCCCTGCTGCTGCCCAACCTCAACACGCTGGCCATGGCGCCGATGGCGGCGGTGGCCGGCACGGCGTCGTCGGTCATCGGCGCGTTCCAGTTGGTGGTCGGCGCCGGCCTCGGTGCCGTGCTCGACCGGTTCTTCGACGGCACGATCACGCCGCTCGCCATCGGTTTCGTCCTGTCCGGCGGTGCCACCGCGCTCGCGGTGCGCTCGGCGCGCACCGCGACCCCGTGAGGGGCTCGGTCAGTCGACGAGCGTGTTCTCCGGTTGGAGGACCGCAGCGCTGACCTCGAGCGCCAGTGCCGCGAAGTGGTCGGCCGCGGGCGGGAGGCTGCGCTCGGAGCGTCGGGTGAGTTGGATGCGCCGAGGATCGACCGGCGGGTCGAGTTCGAGGACGTCGACCCCGGGGTCGTCGGGGTCGATGGCGAGGTAGGGCATGATCGCCCGACCCATCCCGGAGCGCACCATGCCCTGGACGGCACCGTTGTCCTGGGACCGGAACACGTAGTCGGGTCGTATGCCGACGGCATCGAGACGACGGTCGATGAGCCGCTGGCACACGTTGGCGGCGGGCTGGCCGATCATCGGATGTCCGGTGAGGTCGGCCGGCGACGCGGTGGGACCGTCGATCTCGCCCGTGGCCGCGAGGACCACGAACGGGTCGTAACCGAGGTGCAGTGACTCGAGACGGGGATCGGGTTCCGCGTCGACGGTGAACGCGAGATCGAGTTCGTCGTCGAGGATGCCGCGGAGCAGGGCGTTCTGGTCGTCGGTCTCGAAGAGTCGGATGTCGACATCGGGGACCTCGGTCCGCATCCGGCCGATGAGGGGCGGGAGCACCTTGCCCGACACCGACTGGAAGGTCCCGATGACCAGGCGGCCCGAGATGCCGCGCCGGAGCCGGTCGAGTTCGTCGTCCATGGCCTCGACCCGGCTGAGCACCTCGCGGGCGTAGCCGAGGAGCAGTTCGCCGGCCGGCGTGAGCTCGGCGGCCTTGGGTCCGCGCGGTCGATCGAGCACCGGGAGGCCTGCGGCCTTCTCGAGGGCCGCGATCTGTTGGCTGATCGCCGACTGCGTGAAGCCGAGGGCGTGGGCGGCCTTGGCGAAGGAGCCCTCGTCGACCACGGCGGCCAACGCCGCGAGATGGCGGATGTCGACGTCCTTCAGTGCGCTCATGGATCATCAGTGTAGCTGATCAAGGTGGTGAGTGAATATCGCTAGCCCTGATCAACGGATCTCCGTACCGTGGTGGACATGACCCCCACCGCAGCCATCCAACTCGCCGAGTCCGTCGTCGAAGACGGCTTCGCCCCCCACCGTGCCGCCATCGCCGCCCTGCTCGCCGGCGCTCGGCGTCGTGGGGTGTCCGAGACGCTCGTCACCGTCGTCGGCGATCCCACCGCCCCCCGACCGGTGCGCGAACGGGCGCTCGGCCGCCTCGTGTTCCTCTACGTGCGGGCCTGCCCGTCCGGCCCGGACCCGGTCCCTCACGCCCATCGGGAGTGCCTCGCGGCCTGACGTCCGCGCGCTCCGCGGTCGGGCCTGGCACACTCAGGGGCGTGGAGGCCAGTCCGTGGGACGCTGTGCTCGACCGCATCGATGATGCGGTGAAGGTGGCCGACGTCGACCCGAGCATCCACGCCATGGTCCGTCGGTGTGAGCGAGTGCTCGAGGTCGCGGTCCCCGTGCGGCGCGACGACGGATCGGTCGAGGTCTTCGCCGGCTGGCGGATCCACCACAACACCGTCCGCGGGCCGGGCAAGGGCGGCATCCGGTTCCATCCGGCGGTCGATGCCGACGAGGTCCGCGCGCTGGCCGCACAGATGACGATCAAGACCGCGGTGTGCGGCCTGCCCTATGGCGGCGCGAAGGGTGGCGTCCGCGTCGATCCCGGTTCGCTGAGCTTGGCGGAGCTCGAGAACCTCACCCGCCGGTACACGCTCGGTATCTCGCCGTTGCTGGGACCGGATCGTGACATCCCGGCACCGGACGTCAACACCGACGGACGCGTCATGGCCTGGTTGCTCGACACCTTGCAGATGACCGGCGGTGGCGTGCACCTGCCCGGCGCGGTGACCGGCAAACCGCTGTCGGTCGGCGGCACGCGTGCCCACGCCGGGGGCACGGCGTCGGGCGTGGTGGTCTGTGTCCGGGCGGCGTTCGAGGCATTGGGCATCGACCTCCCGGGTCGACGTGCGGTCATCCAGGGTTTCGGCAAGGTCGGCGGCCCGTTGGCGTACCTGCTCCAGTCGGCGGGCATGCGGATCGTCGCGGTCAGCGATGTGACCGGGGCGGTCGTGAACGAGGGCGGTCTCGACACCGCAGCACTGTCGGCGCACGTGCTCGCCACCGGTGGCGTGGCCGGCTTCGCCCTGGGCGACCCCGTCGACGCCGACGCGATGCTCGAACTCGAGTGCGAGCTGCTGGTTCCGGCCGCCCTCGGCGGGGTGATCGATGCCCCGGTGGCCGAGCGGGTGCGCGCCGAGGTGATCGTCGAGGCGGCCAACGGTCCCACCTTGCCCGAAGCCGACGAGATCCTCGACCGCCGGGGGGTCACCGTCGTCCCCGACGTCTTGGCCAACGCCGGTGGCGTCACCGCCTCGTACTTCGAGTGGGCCCAGGCCCGACAGGGATTCCCGTGGGAGGAGGACGTCTTCGCCGAACGTCACCACCGCGTGATGTCGGATGCCTTCGCCGACGTCTGGGCGGCCGGCCGTCGCTGGGACGTCAGCCTCCGCCGAGCCGCCTATGCCCTCGCGCTCGAGCGGGTCGCCGCCGCCACGGCGACCCGCGGCATCTTCCCGTGATCGTCAGCGCTGGACGAACACGTGCACGACGAAGACCCGGCCGTTGCCCTGGGCGACGCCGATGCCGAGGTGCGTGAAGCGGCTGTCGACGATGTTGGCGCGGTGGCCTGACGAGTTCATGAACTGGGTGTGGACCCGGCTGATCGAGACGGAGCTGTAGCCGACGTTCTCGCCCAGGCGCCGCCAACCGTCGTCCATGCCGTCGGCGAGGTTGCTGTGCTGGAGCGTGTTGATGGCGGCCAGATGTTCGGCCCAGGCCTGCGCCTTGTTCTTCGCGGTCTCGTCGTACTGGAGCGCGGGGACGCCGGCACTGGCACGCGAGGCGTTGACCATGTCGAAGGCGGCCTGTTGGTCGTCGTTCATGCATGCGGACAGCAGGATCGCTCCCGCGAGCAGGATGGGGACGACGGCGAAGCGGTGACGGCGTGGTCGTGTCGTCACCTTCCGGTGCGTCCCGGTCTGGTGGTCGCGCGGTGCGAGCAGTGCGTTCGAGCCCATGGTGTGGTTCCTTCGTGTACGGGTGCGGCTGGGTGTCTGTGGTCGTTGCATCGGCAGCCCGCCCGCGAACCTCGATGGCTCGTTTGGTCCTTTCATTTTACATTTTGATGACGGTTCGATGTCGAATTGTCATGAGGCTGTTGCCGGCTGGCTCGAACAGACGTTCGACAGCGAACGGGAGTTCGCCTACCATCGAAGGCTGTGGGGTTCAACAACCCAGGTGTCTCCTGGTCCGAACTCGAGCGCACGCTCTCCGACGGCCCGTCCCGGCGGACCGCGGCCGGTCGCGCCGCCAGGCCCGTCCCGGCCGCGGGCGATGGCGGGGACAGTCCAGCGTGGTCGTACCACCGGGGCGAGTACGCGGCCCCCCAGGGCTTCGAACGGCGGCGGGGGGCGGTGCCCTACGCCGAGTTGCACTGCCATTCGAACTTCTCGTTCCTCGACGGCGCATCGCATCCCGAGTCGTTGGCCGAGGAGGCCGCCCGGCTGGGGCTGGAGGCGCTGGCGCTCACCGATCACGACGGCTTCTACGGGGTGGTCCGCTTCGCCGAGGCGGCTCGCTCGGTGGGGCTCCCCACGGTGTTCGGGGCCGAACTCTCCCTGGGGCTCCGGCAGCCACAGAACGGGATCCCGGACCCCGAGGGCGCCCATCTGCTGGTGCTGGCCAGGGGGACCGCCGGCTATGCCCGGCTCGCCGACGTCATCTCCACGGCGCAGCTCGCCGGTGGGATGAAGGGCAAGCCCGACTACGACTCGATCGACTGGTCGCGCGCCCACGGCGACGACTGGTTGGTCCTGACCGGGTGTCGCAAGGGTGCGGTCAACAAGGCGTTGATGGACCACGGCCCGGCCGCGGCCGAGTCCGCCCTGCGAGGGCTGGTGGAGACCTTCGGGGCCGACAACGTCGTGGTCGAGCTCTGGGACCACCACGATCCGCTCGACTCGGCCCGCAACGACGCGCTGGCCCAGATCTCGGGCCGGGTGGGAGTCGAGGTCGTGGCGACCAACAACGTCCACTACGCGACCCCGGCCGAGCGTCCCCTGGCCACGGCGCTGGCCGCGGTGCGGGCCCGACGCGACCTCGACGGTGCCGACGGGTGGCTCCCGCCGGCGGCAACCGCACACCTCCGTTCCGGCGTCGAGCAGGCTCGTCGCTTCGCCCGCTACCCGGGTGCGGTCGAACGGGCGGCCGCGCTCGGTCTGGAGTGTGCCTTCGACCTCCATCTGGTGGCGCCGAACCTGCCGCCGTATCCGTGTCCGGACGGCCTGGACGAGATGCAGTTCCTCCGCCGACTCACCGAGGCCGGCGCCGAACGTCGCTACGGACCTCGCTCCCGGCCGAACACCCCGGGGGCGTGGGAACAGATCGACCACGAACTGGCGCTGATCGAGACGTTGGGGTTCCCCGGCTACTTCCTCATCGTGTGGGACCTGGTCGACTTCTGCCGCCGGTCCGACATCTTCTGCCAGGGCCGGGGGAGCGCGGCGAACTCGGCGGTGTGCTTCGCCCTCGGGATCACCAAGGCCGACGCGGTGAAGCTCGGGTTGTTGTTCGAGCGGTTCCTGTCGCCCGAGCGCGACGGTCCGCCCGACATCGACATCGACATCGAGTCGAACCGGCGCGAGGAGGTCATCCAGTACGTCTACGAACGCCACGGCCGCCGCCATGCCGCCCAGGTCGCCAACGTCATCACCTACCGGGCCAAGTCGTCGATCCGTGACATGGCCAAGGCGCTCGGGTACGCCACCGGCCAACAGGACGCGTTCTCGAAGTCGACCGACGCCTGGGGTGGTGTCGCCGACGCCGAGGGTCTCCCTGCCGACGTGTCGGCCATGGCGGCCGAGGTCGAGCACTTCCCCCGGCATCTGGGCATCCATTCCGGGGGGATGGTGCTCTGCGATCGGCCCGTGGTCGAGGTCTGCCCGGTCGAGTGGGGGCGCTTCACCGGCCGTGACGGCGCGACGGTTCGCTCCGAGACGCCGATCCGTTCGGTGCTCCAGTGGGACAAGGACGACTGCGCCGCCGTCGGACTGGTGAAGTTCGACCTGCTCGGCCTCGGGATGCTGACCGCGTTGCACGAGACCGTCGACCTGGTCCGCGAGGCGCACGGCATCGATGTCGACATCGCCGAGTTGCCCCAGGACGACGAGGTCTACGACATGTTGTGCACGGCCGACACCGTGGGGGTGTTCCAGATCGAGTCGCGAGCCCAGATGGCCACGTTGCCGAGACTGAAGCCCCGCACGTTCTACGACCTGGTGGTCGAGGTGGCGCTCATCCGACCCGGACCGATCCAGGGAGGGTCGGTGCATCCCTACATCCGTCGACGCAACGGGGAGGAGGAGGTCACCTATCTCCACCCGTTGCTCGAGAAGTCCCTGGCCAAGACCCTGGGCATCCCGCTGTTCCAGGAGCAGCTGATGCAGATGTCGATCGATGTCGGCGGGTTCACGGCCTCCGAGTCCGACCAACTCCGTCAGGCCATGGGGTCGAAGCGATCGCCCGAGCGGATGGAACGCCTCCACGACCGCTTCCGGCAGGGAGCGCACGAGCGGGGCGTGCCCGACGACGTGATCGAGGCGATCTGGATCAAGCTCGCCGCCTTCGCCAACTACGGCTTCCCCGAGAGCCACTCGGTCTCCTTCGCCTATCTCGTCTATGCCTCGTCGTGGTTCAAGCGCTTCCACCCGGCGGCGTTCTGCGCGGGGTTGTTGAACGCCCAGCCGATGGGGTTCTGGTCACCCCACTCGCTCATCCAGGACGCCCGACGCCACGGGGTCGAGGTCCGTACCGTCGACCTGAACGTCTCCGGCGCCGACGCCACCCTCCTCCCCCCCACCCCCTCGAGTTCTGGGTGCACGATCGGGAGCTCAGGTGGCAGTTCGCGCACCCAGAAGC
>JBFIHN010000037.1:0-14080 GCA_041601775.1 Acidimicrobiales bacterium | reverse complement strand
TGTCCCGATGCACCGCCTCGAAGTTCGCGCAGCCCACCACGAAGGCGGTGGGACCGAGCGCCGGGTCATCGGGCCGCAGCACCTCCACGGAGGCGGATGGTCGCGGCGCGGTGCCCAACGATTCGGTGGTGCTCATTGTTTCCCCCGGAGACGGATGTCGTCGTGGCTAGTCCGAGATGCTCAGGACGGTCCGCATCCCACGCCCGTCCTTCATGTCGGCGATCGCGTCGGCGATGTCCGCCATCGGGCGCCTCTTGGTCACCATCGAGTCGAGATCCAACAGGCCCTGTTGCCACAGGTCGACCAGCATCGGGAAGTCTCTCGGTGCGTGGCTGCTGCCGAGCAGGCAGCCCACCAGCTTCTTCTCGGTGAACATGGCTTCGGCGATCGGCAGCGCCAGCGAATGGTCCACCGGAGGTGCTCCGACCATGACGGTCGTGCCCCCGTTCCGGGTCGAACGGTACGCGGTTTCGACGAGGTCGCCGTGTCCCACCGCGTCGAAGGCGTAGTCGACGCCGACCTCGGTGAGCGCCATGACCGCTTGCTGAACGTCCTCGTTCGTCGGATCGATCACACGGGTTGCCCCGAACTTCATCGCACTCTCGCGGCGGTCTTCGACGGGGTCGGACACGATGATCCTTGCCGCTCCCGCAATTGCCGCTCCCTGGATGACCGAGATCCCGATACCGCCGGCACCGAGAACCAAGACGGTGGAGCCCGGCTTCACCTTCGCGGTGTTGATCGCCGCACCGACTCCGGTCTGCACGGCACACCCGATGATGCAGGCAACGTCGAGCGGGACGTCATCTGGGATCTTGATGGCACCGCTCTCGCTGACCACGACCTCTTCGGCGAACGCGCCGAGGCCGAGACCCCGGTAGACGGTCTCACCCTTTCGGGAGAGCCGCGTCGACCCGTCGGGCAACATCGACATGGCGATCGCCCCGGCGTTCGCGCACGAAGAGTGTTCGTCGCGCACACACCAGTAGCACCGTCCGCAGGCCTGTTGCGGACTCAAGATGACGTGGTCGCCGACGGCGAGCGTGGTCACGCCCTCGGCGACCTCGGTGACGATCCCGGAGGCTTCGTGTCCCAGGATGACCGGTGTCATCGCCGGGTGTACTCCGTCGATCTGGCTCACATCGGAGTGACACAGTCCGCACCACTTGACGGCGACCCGGACTTCCCCCAATCGAGGGGGCTCCACGTCGATGTCGTCGACCAACTCGAGTTCGGTCTTCCCGGGATTCAGGATCAGTGCCTTCATAGATGCTCCTCGACGTGGGTCTACTCGCGTGTCAGCGACTTTCTACCGCGCGATCGTGGCCGGCCGGGCCCGCCTCGCGAGCTATCGCCCGCCGCCGTCGACGCGCATGAGCGTGCCGGTGGTGAACGAGCTGGTGCGGCTGGCGAGGTAGAGGGCCGCCCCGACGATCTCGTCGGGTTCGCCGCCTCGCTGCAGGGCCTGGTTGATCTTCGCGTCCTTCTCGAAGGCGTCCATGTTCCAGTGATCCGAGATGTCGGTGAGGAACGGCCCGGCGATGATGCAGTTCACGCGCACCGCCGGGCCGAGTGCGAACGCGAAGGAACGGGTGAGGGCGTTCAGCCCGGCTTTGGCGGCACCGTACGGTTCGGCTCCCGGCATGGGACGCTCGGACGCGACGCTGCTGACATTGATGATCGATCCGCCACCGTCGGTGACCATCCGCTCGCCGACGACGGCCATCAATCGGAACGGCCCCTTGAGGTTGACCCCGACCACCTTGTCGAAGAGCTCTGACGAGAGATCGCTGATCTTGTCGTACAGCGGCGACATGCCGGCGTTGTTGATCAAGATGTCGATCTTGCCGAAGCGCTCGTAGGCCGCCTCGACGAGTCCGTCGATCTGATCCCAGTCCGCAACATGGCACCCGTACGGGAGGGCCTGGCGCCCCATCGCCTCGATCTCGCCCGCGACCTCGACGCATGCGTCGACCTTGCGACTGGTCACGACGACGTCGGCGCCTCGCGCGGCGAGGGCGAGGGCCATCTGACGGCCGAGGCCGCGGCTGCCGCCGGTGATCAGTGCGACCTGGCCCGTGAAGTCCAGGAGTTCGTCGGTCATGGAGCTGCCTTTTCGGTGGGAGTGTCGGGCCGCTTCTTCGTGCGTTGTCGTTCTCTCTCGTCGAGCAGGTGTCGCGTCTCGTCGGACACGTCGGCGAGGAGGACGCCGGTCACGAGGTCGATCAGATCGCTGACGAAGAGACGGTGGTCCGGACGACGACGGGTCGCCGCACGCCGGCTGAGCTCGCTGAAGCAGAGCGAGATTGCGGCGTAGCGCCGGTGGAGCGGGAGCGTGGTGTCGGCCATGTTCGAACGGGCCATGCGATCCCATTCGACCAGGCAGTTGTCGGCGTCACCGGTCGCCGCGTCGAAGCGGTCCATGTCGACGATCAGTTCGGCAACGATGCGCAGGTGCTCGCGCCCCTCCGGGACCTCGAGCATCGCCGCTGATGGACGCACCAGCGCACCGGCGATCGAACGCATCGACGGAACCGCTTCTGAAGCGAGGACGTCGACGAGTGCGGCTCTCCGGGCACCGACCTCGTGTTCGAACGGTTCGACGACCGCCGTGACCAACGCGTCACGATCCCCGAAGTGGTACTGCACGGCGTTGAAGTTGCGGTTGCCGGCGGCACGGGCGACTTCGCGCAACGAGACGGCGTCGATGCCCTGCTCGGCGAAGAGACGCCGAGCACTGCTGACCAACGCGTCCCGTCCACTCGAGGCGTTCCCACTCATACGGTCACCGTAACACGGCAAGTCGTCATACTGAAACAGCCGTGTTAATGTGTCGAGCGCTCGACTGAGCGACGGAACCGACTGGAGAACGCCATGGCCTGGGACTTCGAGACCGACCCCGAATTCCAAGAACACCTCGACTGGATGGACGAGTTCGTCACCGACGAGGTGGCGCCCCTCGACCTCGTGCTGGGCGACCCCTACGACAAGTCCGACGCAGCCGCCCTGGCGCTCGTCACCCCGCTGCAGGACCAGGTCCGGGAACGTGGGCTGTGGGCGTGCCATCTCGGCCCCGAACTCGGGGGTCCCGGTTACGGACAGGTGAAGCTCGCGCTGATGAACCAGATCCTCGGTCGGTCCCGGTTCGCTCCGACCGTGTTCGGCTGCCAGGCACCCGACAGCGGCAACGCAGAGATCCTCGCCCACTACGGCAGCGACGCTCAGAAGGAGCGCTACCTGCAGCCGCTGCTCGACGGCACGATCAGCTCGTGCTACTCGATGACCGAACCCCACGCCGGCGCCGACCCCACGCTGTTCACCACCCAGGCGGTGAAGGATGGCGACGAGTGGGTCATCAACGGCGAGAAGTGGTTCTCGTCCAATGCCAGGTTCGCGAGCTTCTTCATCGTGATGGTGATCACCAATCCCGACGTGAGCGCGTACGAAGGCATGTCGATGTTCATCGTCCCGGCCGAGACCCCGGGGGTGAAGATCATCCGCAACACCGGGATCGGCAGCCAAAGCGACGGTGAGGGCACCCACGGCTACATGCACTACGACAACGTGCGGGTGAGCGACGACCACCTGCTCGGCGATCCGGGCTCGGCGTTCGCCATCGCCCAGACCCGTCTCGGCGGCGGGCGCATCCACCACGCGATGCGCACCATCGCCCAGGTCGAGGCCGCGTTCGACATGATGTGCGAGCGGGCGCTGTCGCGCAGCACACGCGACGGCACGCTCGCCTCGCTCGGCGTGGTGCAGGAGCAGATCGCCGACACCTGGATCGAGATCGAGCAGTTCAAACTGCTCGTCCTGCGCACGGCGTGGCGCATCGACAAGTACAACGACTACCGCAAGGTCCGCAAGGACATCTCGGCCGTCAAGGTCGCGATGCCGAAGGTGTACCACGACGTCGTGATGCGGGCGATGCATCTGCACGGCGCACTGGGAGTGTCCAACGAGATGCCCTTCACCGGGATGCTCATCGCGTCGGAGGTCATGGCGCTCGCCGACGGTCCCACCGAGGTCCACAAGACCACCGTCGCCCGTCAGGTCCTGCGCGAACACAAGCCCGTCGACGGGCTCTGGCCGAGCGCCCACCTCCCTGCCCGCAAGGCTGCCGCTCGGGCGAAGTACGCCGCGTACTTCGAGCGCGAAGCCGCCGATCACTGATCGTCCGGCTGGAGACCGAACACGCATGAGTCCGAACGAGACCGTCGAAGGCGTCGACCTCGATCGCCTTCGCCAATGGATGGACGACCACGATCTCGGGGCCGGCGACCTCACCGACGTCGCCCCGCTCACCGGCGGCACGCAGAACGTGCTGGTCCGCTTCCGGCGAGGCGGCCGCGACTACGTGCTGCGGCGTCCGCCGCTCCACAAGCGGGCGAACAGCGACGAGACGATGCGGCGAGAGTCTCGTGTGCTCGCAGCGCTCGCCGGCACCGACGTTCCCCACCCGGGTTTCATCGCGGGCGAGCCCGATGTCGACGTGCTCGGCGCGAGCTTCTATCTGATGGAGCCGGTCGACGGCTTCAACGCGGCAGCCCGGCTCCCGGAACCGCACCGGTCCGACCCGGCGATGCAACGCGAGATGGGTTTCGCGCTCGTCGATGGCGCCGCGACGCTCAGCACCGTCGATCACGAGCAGGTCGGACTCGGCGACCTCGGCCGACCCGATGGGTATCTCGAACGACAGGTCGGACGCTGGCGGAAGCAGTTGGCGGGCTATCGCGAGATCATCGACCAGTGGGTGCCCGACATCCCGGGCATCGACGATGTCGGGAACTGGCTCGATGCGAATCGCCCGGAGAGTTCGGCCCCCGGCGTCATCCACGGCGACTACCACACCGCCAACGTCATGTACCGACATGACGGCCCACAGTTGGCTGCGATCGTCGACTGGGAGCTCACGACGATCGGCGATCCGCTGATCGATCTGGGACTGATCATCGCGTTCCGCACTCCCGACGACGAGGCGAGCGTGGGGCCCGCCGCCGACCTCGTCCAAGCGTTCCCGTCGGTCGACGACCTCGTCGCCCGATACGCGGAACGATCCGGGCGCGACGTCTCGGCGGCCGCCTGGTACGGCGTGCTCGCCTGCTACAAGACCGGCATCATCTTGGAGGGGACGCACGTCCGCGCGCTTGCAGGCAAGGCGCCGAAGGCAACCGGCGACACCCTCCACGCCATCACGCTCAGCCTGTTCCGCAGGGCCGGCAAACTCATCCGTCAGTCCTGAAGGGAGACCATGAAAGCACTCGTCTTCAACGGTCCACGCGACATTCGCTACGAGGACTACGACGATCCCGAGTTGACCGTCGACAACGGGGTCATCGTCAAGGTCGAGCTGTGCAGCATCTGCGGATCGGATCTGCACATCTACCACGGCGATGCGATCGGCACGGTTGACTACGCGACAGGGATCGACCCGTTCTGCGTCGGGCACGAGTTCATCGGCGAAGTCGTGGAAGCAGGGCCCATGGTCCACAACTCGACGGTCGGAGACCGCGTCTTCGTCGCGGGTGGGACTGGCTGCGGAAGCTGCCGCGCCTGCCGCTCGGGCATCGGCGGGTGTCCGGCGACCGTGGCGTTCGGCTGTTCGACGCGACTGCAGGGAGGGCAAGCCGAGTTCGTCCAGGTCCCGAACGCAGATCGCACGATCCGCAGGATTCCCGAGTACCTCACCGGTGAACAGGCGCTCCTGCTCACCGACGCGTTGGCCACGGCCAAGTTCGGGATCGACCGGTGCGAGATCCGGCCGGGCGACACGGTCGCCGTGGTCGGCCTCGGGCCGATCGGTCTGCTCGGAGTCGAACTCGCCCACCTCAGTGGGGCGGCGCAGGTCATCGCGATCGACCCGGTCGCCGCGCGCCGGGACCAAGGTGCCGGCCTCGGTGCGAGTGCGTTGTCGCCGGGCGACGATCTGGTTCCTGCGATCCGCCAGCTGACCGGTGGCCGTCTCGTCGACCGCTGCTTCGAAGCATCCGGGGCGGCCGCTGCGATCGCCTCGGTCCCCCGCATCATGCGCAGCGGTGGTACCGCATCGTTCATCGGTCTGCCCCAGGGTGGCACCGGGCTCGACATGGCCCAGCTGATCTACCGCAATCTCACCGTGCGGGCGGGTATCGCTCCGGTCCCGCAACTCTGGCCATCGCTGCTACCGCTGCTCGAGAGCGGACGGCTCCGAGCAGAAGGCCTGTTCACCCACCGGATGCCGCTCTCCGAAGGAGCCGAGGGGTACCGCTTGTTCGACGCCCGCGACGACGGTGTGCTCAAGATCCTGTTCGAACTCTGAAGGACCACCGATGAACGACACCAGCCCGAACCCCACACCCGGCACCCGCCACCCGCGAACCGGCTTCGATCTCGCCGAGGCCGACCGTCTCTTGAAGACGACCAAGCAGGTCCGTCGACGGCTCGACCTCAGCCGACCCGTGCCGCACGACGAGATCCTCGCGTGCATCGACGTCGCCAGTCACGCACCGATGGGCGGCAACCTCGAACGCAACCGATGGATGATCATCGACGACCCGGCAACCAAGCAGGAGATCGCCAAGCGATACGTCGAGGTCGGCGCCCCGTACCTCGAAGGACACGCCAGCGTGTCGCAGGACCAGCGCGCCGAACGTGTCATCGAATCGGGCAAGTTCCTGGTCGAGCACCTCGCCGATGTCCCGGCGCTCGTGCTGGCGATGCGCCTCGATCGCCCGCCGCCCGCCGAGGCGCTCGGTGCCACCGCCGCGTACTACGGGTCGGTGCTTCCGGGCGTGTGGAGCTTCCAACTCGCGGCGCGCGCCCGGGGCGTGGGCTCGGCGTGGACGACCTTCCACCTCGAACACGAGGCCGACGTCGCGGAAGTCCTCGGTATCCCGTCGACGGTGACCCAGGTGTGCCTGCTCCCCGTCGCCTACTACACCGGCGACACCTTCACCCCGGCACCCCGTCGCCCGGCGCGCGAGGTGACCTATCTCAACCGCTGGAAGCAACCGGTCGAGCCGCCCGGCGCCAAGACCTGACCAACCAACTCGGAAGTCGCACAGCGACTGGAGAGTTGGCGTGCCCGGGGCGGGATTCGAACCCGCACGCTCCCTGAGGAGCCGAGGGGTTTAAGCCCTCTGCGTCTGCCAGTTCCGCCACCCGGGCGACGCCGCCACGCTAGGCGTCGGTCGATCCGGATGCGTTCTCGCCGCCGGGCGCGCTGGTCGAGGTGGTCGACGTGGTCGACGTCGAGGTCGTCGACGTGGTCGACGTCGGCGAGGTCGTGGTGGTGGTCGACTTCTTGTCTGGGTTCTTGTCCGGGTTCTTGTCCGGGTCGTCGGTGGGCGCCGTCGTCGTGGTCGTCGACGAGTCGGATTCCGGGTCCTGCACGGTCAAGGCGACGGTGGGGCCGTACGGACGGAGCCCGCTGCCGGAGTCGCATCGGGCGGTCACGTCGTAGGAGCCGGGCGCGGCGTCGGCGGGGATGGTGAACTCGGCACGGCGGTTCGTCTCGCTCGAGCCGCCGTCGGGCGTGGCCTCGAGTTGCAGTGGCACCGCGGGCCCGTCGTCGGTCGGCGCACCCTGCCCGGCGATGGCGGCCTGCCAGCCGTTGACGCAGACGGCGAAGCCCGACCCGGTCACGACCACACGTGCGCCGGGGTCGACCTCGGCCGGGGAGACGTCGAGGGTGGCGTCTCGGGCAGGGTCGGCCAGCAGGTCGGGGTCGGGCTCGGGGAACGGCGTCGGCTCGACGTCCTCGAGCGCGACCGCCATGAAGTCGTGCCAGATCTGGGCCGGGATCGAGCCACCGAAGACGCGCTCGCCGTCCACCGTGTCCATGGGCGTGTTCCCGTCGGCGTCGCCCATCCACACGATGGCGGTGTACTCGGGGGTGTAGCCGGCCAGCCAGGCATCGGCGTTGCGCTGCGTGGTGCCGGTCTTGGCCGCCATCGGGCGGTCGAGGGCGGCGCGCGTGGCGGTGCCTCGTCGCGGGACCTCCGAGAGGACGTGGCTCACGGTGTCGGCCACGTTGGCCTCGATGGCCCGCTCGGCCTCGGGGCGGTCGAGCTCCCACACGACGTCGCCGGAACGGGTCTCGACCTTCGTGTAGCGGTACGGATCGATGCGCTCGCCGGACCGCGAGAAGGTCGAGTAGACGGTGGCCAGTTCGAGCGGCGAGACCTCCTCGGCGCCGAGCGCGATCGACGGCTGCGGGTCGAGTTCGCGATCGATCCCCATCCGGCTCGCCACGTCGACGACCGCTTCGGGTCCGACCTGCGCGAGCGCCTGGGCGTAGACGGTGTTGACCGAGTTGACCGTCGCCTCGAACAGCGAGAGCGTTCCGTACGACCCACCGCCGGCGTTGGAGACCGTCCACGGCTCGGGTGGGACGTCGAGCGTGATCTCGGCCGGGGCGGCGAATGGCTGGCCGGCGCCGTTGCCTGCCTCGAAGTTGGCCGCGAGGACGAGGGGCTTGAAGGTCGATCCGGGCTGGCGGCCCGTCCCTGCGGCGTCGGAGACCAGGTCGAGCTGGAGTTGGTCGTAGTCACGACCACCGACCCATGCGCGGATCGCCCCCGAGCGGTCGATCCCGATCACGGCCGCCTGGGGATCGGCCGGATCGTCGAGGCTCGCGGCAACCGCGGCCTCGGCCGCCTCTTGGTCCTCGATGTCGAGGGTGGTGTGGATGACGAGGCCGCCGTCGTAGAGGGCTTGTTCGCCGAACTCCTCGACGAGGTCGGCACGGACCTTCTCGACGAAGTGCGGCGCGACCCCTGCACTCAGCGTCGTCGGCGATGCCTGCTCCAGGACCTCGATCGGCGTGGCCTGTGCGGCCTCGGCCTCGGCCGGTTCGAGCGCGCCCGTCTCGACCATCGCCGACAGCACGTCGTTGCGACGAGCCTCGGCCGCCTCGGTCGACGACGTCGGATCGAGCGCGGTCGGGGAACGGAGCATGCCGACGAGGAGGGCCGCCTGCTCGGGCGACAGTTCGCCGGACGTACGGTCGAAGTAGGTCTTGGCTGCCGCCTCGATGCCGTAGGCGCCGCGGCCGAAGTACACGGCGTTGAGGTAGCGCTCGAGGATCTCGTCCTTGCTGGTCGTCTGTTCGAGCTTGACCGACAGGACGGCCTCCCGCACCTTGCGGCTGATCGTGCGGTCGTTGTCGAGGTAGACGTTCTTCACCAACTGTTGGGTGATGGTGGATCCGCCTTGGAGGTCGTCGTGGCGCACGTTGTTCCAGAGTGCTCGGACGATGCCCACCGGGTCGACGCCATCGTGGTCGTAGAAGCGTTGGTCCTCGGCGGCCAGGAGCGCGTCGACGACGCTGGGAGCGACCTCGTCGAGCGAGACCTCGAGACGCAGACCGTCCTGCGCGAGCACGGCCAACTCGTCGCCGTTGCGGTCGAGGAGCACGGCCGACTCGCCCGACGACGCCGCGGCAGGGAGATCGGTGGTCGTCCAGACCCAGATGCCGGCGATGAGGAGCAGGGCGGCCGACGCGGCGCCGGCGTAGGTGGGCCAGCGCAGGTACACCCACGCGCGTGCCGCTCGTCGGCGCCATTCCGGGACGGCTTCTTCTGTCGCCGCAGGTGTCTCGTCGGTCATCGTGCTCCTCGGGGGGTGCGGAGCTTCGTACCCCCGGGCACGCGGATTCAGACCACGGCGTCGGCGGCGAGCGCCGCTTCCTCCCGGAGTCGGAGTCGGCGAGCCACCCCGAGGCCGACTGCGACCATCGTGACGAAGCCCACCAGCACGACCACCGTGCGCCGTCGGTTCTCCCGCGTCGCTGCCGGGTTGTCGTCGAAGGCGGCGAGCGACTCCAGCGCGGACTGCTCGAGGAGCGCACCGGTGCCGAAGTCGACGGTGATGATCCGGCCGGACGCGGCGTCGACGGTGACGTCGATCGTGCCGTCGACGGTCTGCACGGCCACCGGCCACGAGCCGTCCACCGGGCCGTCGCCGACCTCGACCGCGGTGAGGTCGACACCGGCGTCGCCGAATCCGCCGGACACGACGTGCTCGACGTCACCGGCGGTCAACGAGGCCGACCCACACGCACCGAGGAGCACGACCAGGACGATGACAGCGCTGCGTCTCACCATCGCAGGTACACCGCCAGGAAGCGAAGGATGCGCCGGTCGCTCTTGACGAAGAGCCAGTCGAGGGTCGGGAACCGCTTCCGTGACAACCGGCCCACGCCGACGGTGGCACCGAGTGCGAGGAGCACGGCGGTGGCGAGGACCACGGGGTACCACGACCGGGTCGTCACCTCGACGGATGACAGCACGGTGTTGGTGACCGAGACCCGTTCGACCTCGAGGGCCGCTGCGGACGGTTCCGGGGGCGTGCCGGACGTCGAGTGCGGCGCCACGTTCGCCGGCGGGTCGATCGACGGGGGAATGCCGGCGAGCGCGCCACCGCCTTCGAACGGATTCGAGTCCTCCGCGACCGAGGAGCTGTCCCTCGGCGTCAGTGCGCCGAGGACCTCGATCGACACGTTGACGGAGCCGATCCGGAAGCCGGCCCCCTGGCCCGTCGCGGGGTCGGTGAGCAAGAAGTTGAAGCCCCCGCCCGATGCGCTGGCTCCGTCCTCGTCGGCCTCGGTCCTCGGCTCGCCCACCTCGAGCACCGGCCCGCCGTTCTCGGTGATCGGGTCGGTCACACCATCGGTCAGGCGACCGTCCAGATCGGGGATCGGCACCCCTTCCACCCCGACCAGCGTGGTCTCGACATCGGCCGACGACCCCTCGGGACCGACGACCAGGGTCACACGCTCGCCGATCTGCTCGACCGTGAGCCCCGGCGCCAGAGCGACCTCGGAGAGCGCCCAGCCGGCGATCACCGTCACGACGTCACACTCGACCGTCGAGGTCACCCACGAGCGGACGGTCTCGGCGGTGATGCCGCCGACACCGAGCGACCGACCACCGATCGACGTCGCCGACGCCGAGGTGGGGGTCACCGCCGTCATCGACTGACCGCCCCAGTCCTCGGTGTGCTCGTCGGGGATGTCGGTCGAGGGATGCGCCGACACCGAACGAGGCAGTGGCGGCAGCGAGGTCGGGAGCAACGCTTCGATGGCCCCGGCGTACTGCGGACCGGCCTCTGCGTACGTGAAGAGCGGTCGAGTGGCCTGCTCCAAGAGGCTGTAGATGTTGGACAGGGGCATCTCGCTACCGGCTGCGAGGGCCGGGCGGGTCACTGCGGCCTCGGCCGTGATCAGCGCGTGCACGGTTGGTTGTTCGCAGTCCGCTCCGGCCGGGCTCGGACTGGCGACCATGAGTGCGGAGGCGAGCGTCGCGGTTGCCAGCACCGCACGGACGAGACGGCCCTTCATCGATCGGCTCCCGACAAGAAGACGGCGCGAACCAGGTCGTCGCGGCTGCTGAGTTCTGCTGTCGGACCCTCGAACTGCACCGTTCCTCGTTCCAAGAAGTACGCCCGATCGGTGAAGCGGGCGGCGGTGGCCAGACGCTGCTCGACGACGAGCAGTGCGATCCCCTCGGCATGGAGATCGGTGACGACTTCGATGAGGCTCTCGATCACTGCAGGAGCGAGCCCGAGGCTCAGCTCGTCGATCACGAGCAGCCGCGGTTCGAGCACCAACGCTCGGGCGAGCGCCAACATCTGCTGCTCGCCACCGGAGAGCGACCCGGCCGCCTGCGATCGTCGCTCGGACAGGATCGGGAACCGTTCGAAGACCCGGTCGCGTGCCGACGCGACCCGTCCGGCGTCGCGGCGGAACGTCCACATGGCGATCCGCAACGACTCGTCCACCGTGAGTTCGGGGAAGGTGCAGTGTCCGCCGGGGATGTGGACGACGCCCCGACGCAGGAGGTCCTGTGGACCTGCGTCGGTCACGTCCTCGCCGTCGACGAGCACGCGGCCAGCGGAGAGCGGCTGCACGCCCGTGACCACCCGGAGGAACGTCGACTTGCCGGCGCCGTTGGTGCCCAAGAGCGCGACGGACTCGCCGGCGTCGACAGTGACGTCGACGCCGTCGAGCACCCGCAACTTGCCGTACCCGGCATGGATGTCCCTGGCCTCGAACAGCGGAGCGGTCATGGCGTGGCCACCGGATCGTCGAGGCCGAGATAGGCCACCACCATCGCCGGGTCGGCGAGGACCTCGTCGGGCGTGCCGCTGGTCAGGACCCGCCCGCTGTCCATACCGACGATGCGGTCGCTGACGGCGGCGACGAGCGCGACGTCGTGCTCGACCAGCACGATCGAGACGCCGGTGCGCTCCGAGATCTTCCTCAGCAGCGGGGTGAGCGCCCGAGCCTCCGCCTCCGCCAGTCCGGCAGCGGGCTCGTCGAGCAGGAGCAGACGGGGACGCTGCACGAGGAGCGCAGCGAGCTGGACCAGACGCAGCGTCCCGTACGACAGTTCGTCGGCGCGGGCGTCGGCGAACGGCGACAGGTCGACGACGTCGAGCACGGCGGCGATCTCTTCTCGCGACGCGGCTTCCTCCGCCCGGGCCCGGGGCAGTCGCATCCCGCCGCCGAAGAGTCCCTGGCGCAGCGACGGATGCTTCGCGACGAGCAGGTTCTCGACGACCGTGTACGAGGGGAAGAGCGTGGCGTGCTGGAAGCTGCGGCTGACGCCGAGCGCGGCGCGCTCGTACGGGAGCCGGTCGAGGAGGTCCTCCCCGTCGAGGAGCACGCGGCCGCCGGTTGTCGGCACCACCCCGGAGATGACGTTGATGAGCGTCGACTTGCCGGCGCCGTTGGTGCCCAGGAGGCCGACGATCTCTCCGGGGGCGACATGGAGATCGACCTCGTCGAGGGCGGTGATGCCGCCGAAGCGGCAGGTGATCGCACGACAGTCGAGCTCGGCGCCGCCCGGCCAGCCTTCCAGTGCCCGATCACCGTCTGCGCCGTCGACGGGGACACGGTGGGAGACCCGCTCGTCGGCGGAGAGGACGCGGTCCTTCCAGTCACGGACGATCCCGGCCAGGCCGTGGGGTGCCCGCAGGTAGACGAACACCGTGCCCGGACCAGCCACCGCGAAGAGGAGGAGCCCGAAGTGCTCCCACTCCCCCACGGGGGTCATCTGCAGGAGCACGCGGAATCCGGCCGCGATCACCGGGCCGGCCATCGACGTGACCCCACCGAGCATGGTGAGGCCGAAGAACTCGATGCTGCGGTCGATGCCGAACACGCCGGACAACGAGCTCACGCCACCGAGCAGACCGGCGAAGAGACCCCCCGCCAGGCCGGCGACGAAACCGGACACGGCGAAGGCCACGAGGCGGGCCTTGACCACGTTGACCCCGAGCGCCTCGGCCGCCTGCGGGTTGTCCCGGCTGGCGATGAGGGCCCGGCCGACACGGGCGTTCCGCCAGGCGACGGTGAAGGCGAACACCGCCACCAGGACGCCGGCGCACAGGAGGAGATAGGCCGGATCGGTCCTCGCGAACGAGGGGCGTGGCGCCGGCACGCTGACGGCGCCACCGCCGCAGCACCACTCGTTGGTGAAGACGACCTCTTCGATCAGGGAGACGAACCCCAGCGTCATCACGATGAACGCTGCCGGAGGCAGCCGGAGGACGGGAAGACCGACGACGACGCATGCGGCGGCCGTCACCAGACCGGCGACCAGGAGGCCCACGAGGAACGGCAGGTCATAACGACTCACCGCGGTGGCGGTCGCGAACGCGCCCACACCGAAGTAGGCCGCGGTGAGCAGGGAGATCACACCGGCCTGCCCCGTGATCACGACCAGCGACAGGAACAGGAGGGTGAAGATGCAAAAGCGCGCCAACTGGAACGACTCGTAGTCGCCGGCCGACGTCGTCCAGATCAGGAGCAGCGTCAACCCACAGAGGCCGACGCCACCGAGCATGCGCCGCTCGCCGATCGCGTGGATCCGACGGACCAACCCGCTGATCACGACACCGCCCCCGCTCGGCCCGACCGGTCGAGTTGGCGCGAGAGACCGAAGATCGCCACGACCGTGATCAGCGCGAAGCTCAGCGCACCGCGCATCGCGTTCCACGGGGCATCGAAGCCGACCAGTTCCTGTTCGAGGACGCCGAGCACGAACGCCGCGAGAACGGTGCGGCGGAGATCGACGAAGGCCCCGGTGAGCGCAGC
>JBFIHN010000036.1:0-14159 GCA_041601775.1 Acidimicrobiales bacterium | reverse complement strand
TGCGGACGGTCAGTCGTCGACCCGGTCGACGTGGGCCTCGTGGGTACGGATCTTGCGGCCGTCCGCACCGAGGATCACGTCGATCTCGTCACCGATGATGTCCTTGTCCTCGATCGTGCCCCACTGACCGCGGAAGTCGCCCTCGGTGATGATGACCCGGTCGCCCTTGCGGAATCTCGCCATGGCGCCATCGTGGCACGCCGTGGTCGCGAGCGTGGCCGGAGTCCGGTGGCGCCGACGGATGTGTGCACCGCACTCGTCGTGGCAGGCTTCGCCGATGCCTTCCGACGTGCCCGTGGCACCGCCGATCCATGCCGTGCGGACCGCGGTGTCCGCGGCGTTGGCCGAGGACCTGACGCCCCTGGGAGACCTGAGCGCGGCGCTCGTTCCGGCCGACGCCGTGGCCGAGGCCTCCTTCGTCACCCGCGCCCCCGGGGCCGTCGCCGGAACGGTCTGTGCCACCGAGGCGTTCGCCCAGGTCGACGACCGGGTCACCGTCGACTGGCACGTCGACGACGGCGACACCCTGGTCGCTGGTGACGTGCTCGGCGTGGTGCGGGGACCGCTCGCGCCGATCCTGACCGGCGAGCGGACCGCGCTGAACTTCCTCTGCCATCTCAGCGGGATCGCCACGCTGACCCGGCGGTTCGCCGACGCCGCAGCCGCGGGTGGTTCGGCCCGCATCTGGGACACCCGCAAGACGACGCCCGGACTCCGCTCCCTCGAGAAGGCCGCGGTCCGTGCCGGAGGCGGGGCCAGCCATCGGGGGAACCTCTCCGACTGGGTGATGTTCAAGGACAACCATCTCGCGGCCATCGGCATCGTCGAGGCGGTGCGGCGCGCCCGTCACGCGTGGCCGGCCCGGACGATCCACGTCGAGGTCGACGACGTCGAGGGGATGCTGACGGCCCTCGCCGCCGGATGCGACGCGATCCTGCTCGACAACTTCACGCCCGAGGCGGCGGCCGCCGCGGTCGTCGAAGCCGATGCGTGGGCGGCGGCCAACAACACGCGCCGTCCGTGGCTGGAGTGCTCCGGTGGGATCACGGTCGACACCGCCGGCGCCTATGCCGCGAGCGGCGTCGACCTGCTGTCGACCAGCCAGATCACGCAGTCGGCCCCGGCCCTCGACATCGGCCTCGACATCCGCACCGGCTGACCGCTCCACCGGATCCGACGGGCGATCGGATCAGATGGGGGGCCGGTGCCGGGGTTCGCGTAATCTCGCCCGCCGTGCATCTCCTCGCCATCGACGTCGGGAACACCCAGACGGTCATCGGTCTCTACGCGCTCGACGACAAGGTCCTCCCGGCGGGTGAGCGGGCGGCCGACACCGACCTGCTCGACCACTGGCGCATCGCAACCAACGTCGAGCGCACCGCCGACGAGTACGCCCTGCTGTTCCAGGAGTTCCTGGCCTTCCACGGTTTCGGGTGGCCCCAGGACGTGTCCGGTTTCGCGGTGTGCTCGTCCGTTCCCCGGGTGACCGGGTCGTTGCGCCGCTTCAGCGAGCGGTACCTGGGCCAGGATGCCCTCGTCGTCGAACCCGGCGTCAAGACCGGCATGCCCATCCTCTACGACAACCCTCGGGAGGTCGGCTCCGACCGCATCGCCGACGCCGTCGCCGCCTGGGACCTCTTCGGCGGACCCACCATCGTCATCGACTTCGGCACCGCGACCACGTTCGAGGCCATCTCGGCCAAGGGCGAGTACCTCGGTGGCGCCATCTTCCCCGGGATCGACATCAGCCTCGACGCCCTGTTCGGTCGGGCCGCTGCCCTGCGTCGCGTCGAACTCGTCGAGCCGACGAACGTGATCGGACGATCGACGGTCGAGTCGATGCAGTCGGGCGCCGTCTACGGTTTCACGGCGGTCGTCGACGGCATGGTCAACCGCTTCGAGGACGAACTCGAAGGTGAACCCACCGTGGTCGCCACCGGCGGACTGGCCGGTCTCATCGCCCCGCTGTCGGAGACCATCGACCATCACGAGCCGTGGCTCACGCTGCACGGACTCCGCCTGATCCACGAGAAGAACGCAGCCCTACCGGTGGACGACGCATGACCTTCGACCCTCCCTACCGCCTCGACGTGGACGCCCGAGTGGCGTCGCTGATCGCGGAGTACGCCGACCTCGAGGACGGCGAGGAGACCGAGCGGGTCGTGACCATCGCCGGACGCGTGATGCTGTTGCGCGACCAGGGGAAGCTGGCGTTCGCCACCCTGCGCGAGGGTGACGGCTCCGAGATCCAACTCTTCGCGCTGTCGAAGGTGCTCGACGGCTACGACGAGTTCGTGAAGCTCAACCTCGGCGACTGGGTCGGCGCGACGGGCACCGTGGTCAAGACCCGCCGAGGCGAGCTCTCGGTGAAGGTCACGTCGTTCGTCCACCTGGCCGAGGCCCGGCGCGGATTCGGCGACAAGTTCCACGGCATCACCGACACCGACATCCGGTACCGCCAGCGCTACGCCGACCTGTGGGCCAACCCCGAGTCGGCCGTCGTCCTCCGCACCCGGTCGCGGATCATGAGCCTCACACGGCATTGGCTCGAGGACCGCGCGTTCGTCGAGGTCGAGACGCCCGTGCTCCAGCACGTGGCCAGCGGTGCCGCCGCGACACCGTTCACGACGCACCACAACGCGCTCGACGTCGACCTCAAGTTGCGCATCGCTCCCGAGTTGTTCCTCAAGCGTCTCGTGGTCGGCGGGTTCGAACGGGTCTTCGAGATCGGTCGGGTGTTCCGCAACGAGGGCATCTCGACCCGGCACAACCCCGAGTTCACGATGCTCGAGCTGTACCAGGCCTATGCCGACTACGCCGACATCATGACCCTGGTCGAGGACCTCGTCGCCCACCTGGCGACCGAGCTCCACGGGACCACCACGCTCACCTACGGCGACCGTGAACTCGATCTGTCGACCCCGTGGCGACGAGCCTCGATGGTCGAGCTGATCGAGGACTCCATCGGCGTGCGCCTCGACGTGAACCAGCCGATCGACGACATCCGCAAGGTCGCGGTCGACCACGACGTCGAGATCGAGGAGTCGTGGGGAACGGGCAAGCTGATCCTCGAGATCTACGAGAAGACGACCGAGGCGTCGTTGTGGGGACCGATCTTCGTGACCGACTACCCCGAAGAGGTGTCGCCGCTGTCGCGCTCGCATCGCGAGTTGCCGGGCGTGACCGAGCGCTTCGAGGCCATCGTCGCCGGGCGTGAGCTGTGCAACGCGTTCTCCGAGCTCACCGACCCCGACGTGCAGCGGGCCCGTTTCGAGGACCAGGTCCGCCAACACGACGCCGGTGACCACGAGGCCATGGCGCTCGACGAGGACTACCTCCGGGCGATGGAGTACGGCCTTCCGCCGACCGGCGGCCTCGGCATCGGCATGGACCGTCTCGTGATGTTGCTCACCGACACCCCGTCGATCCGCGACGTCGTGCTCTTCCCCACCCTGCGCCCCGAGCAGTAGTCGTCCCGCGTCCGACGCGACGTCGGGTCCCAGGGCCGGTCGGCATCTCCAGTCGCTCCGACGACCGCCCTCTCGCGACCGCCCCCTCTCGACCGCCCCCTCTCGACCGCCCCCTCACCCACCTCACCGGTACGTACCGATCGGCACGTTGCACGACGGAAACGACACCGTACGTACCGATCGGCACGTTGCGTGTCCACGGGGGTCGGGCGGGTGGTCGGTACGTTGCGTGTCCACGGGGCGACCGGGGCCCCGGGTGCCTGGTTCAACGGTGGGGCGGGGCTCCGTCGACGATGACGAGCCGGACGGCGAGGTCGTCGTCCGTCTCCGGATGGTCGGTGCGGGTGTGCGCACCCCGGGTCTCGGTGCGCAGGAGGGCCGCAGTCGCCACCGCGGCACCGAGCGTGGCCAGGTTGCACAGCTCGGCCGAGGCGACGTCGGACACGGGCCGACGGGCCACCTCCACTGCATCGTCGACCGCCCGCTCGAGCGACTGCTCGTCGCGCAACACGCCGGCGTCGGCGAACATCATCCGTTGGAAGCGGTCGCGCTCGGCGGTGACGTCGTCACCATCGTCGACGACGTCGACGGTCGTCACCGGGATCGGGTCGATGCGACGACCGGGGACGCCGTCGGGCACGTCGAGCACGCAGCGCATGGCGCCGGTCGCCTCGGGCCCGTCCTTGCCCGAGTCGATGGCCTCGACCACCCGGGGCCCGAACACCATGCCGTCGAGGAGCGAGTTCGACGCCAGACGGTTGGCGCCGTGCACCCCGTTGCAGGCGACCTCGCCCGCCACCCACAGCCCGGGGAGCGACGATGCCCCGTCGAGATCAGCCACCACCCCGCCACAGCAGTAGTGCGCGGCGGGAGCGACGGGGAGCCAGTCGGAGGCAGGATCGAGCCCCACCTTGTCGAGCGCGGTGCGGATCGTGGGGAAGCGCTCGTCGAAGCTGTCGAGCACGGTGGCGTCGAGCCAGACGTGCTCGGCCCCGTCCGCCTGGAGTTGCGCGCAGATCGCTCGGGACACGATGTCGCGCGGTTGCAGTTCGTCGACGAACCGCTCGCCACCGGCACCGCGCAACAGCGCGCCGTGGCCCCGCAGCGCCTCGGACAACAGCGGGCGAGGCATCGACGCGTGATGCAGCGCGGTGGGGTGGAACTGCACGAACTCGACGTCGGCCACGGCGGCGTCGACGCGGAGTGCCATGGCCATCCCGTCGCCGGTCGCCTCCAGCGGGTTGGTGGTGACCGAGTAGAGCTGCCCTCCCCCGCCGGTCGCCATCAACACGTTGCGGGCCCGGACCTCGATCTCGTGGCCCTCCTCGTCGAGTGCCCGGACCCCGACACACCGGCCGCCCTCGACGACGAGATCCAGCGCGAAGGTGCGCTCGAGCAGCACGGCAGCCGTCTTCTTCACCGCGTCGACGAGCGCGCGTTCGACCTCGATGCCGGTGGCCGCGCCGCCGGCATGGAGGATCCGCGGGTGGCTGTGCCCGCCCTCACGTGCCAGCAGGTATTCGCCGCGCTCGTCCTGGTCGAACATGGCGCCCATGGCGATGAGCTCGTTGACCCGGGCGGGGCCTTCGTCGACGAGGACCCGGACCGCTTCGAGGTCGCACAGTCCGGCGCCGGCGGTCAGCGTGTCGGCGAGATGGAGGTCGGTGGAGTCGGGATCGCCGCCGAGCACCGCGGCCACACCACCCTGGGCCCAGCGGGTCGCAGACTGCTGCAGCTCACCCTTGGTGAGCACCCCGACCCGCATGCGGTGGACGTCGGCTGCACGGACGGCCGCGGACAACCCGGCGACTCCTGAGCCGAGGACGAGCAGATCGAGCGTGTCCATGCCCGGCAGTCTGCCGCGACGATCAGCCGCGGTGTTTGTCGGCGTACATGTCGGCGTCGGCCCGCTCGAGCAGCGCTTCGAGACTCGCGGCGCCGGCCGGGGAGAGCGATGCCGATCCGGCGCTCGCCCGCAGCTCGAAGTCCTCCGCTGCGCTCTCGTTGAAACGGCGCAGGGCCGCCCGGAGCTTGTCGATCGCAGGATCGGGGGCCGCCGTGTCTGTCAGCAGGACCGCGAACTCGTCGCCGCCGAGACGAGCGACCACGTCGGATGTCCGGTAGGTCTCCTCGAGGATCCGGGCGAAGTGCGCCAGCGCCCGGTCGCCGGCGCTGTGCCCCGAGCCGTCGTTGATCTCCTTGAGACCGTCGAGGTCCAAGAAGAGGACGGTGGCGTTCCGACCGGTGCGGCGGCACACGTCCAGGATCTTGTGACCGACGAACGTGAACCCCCGGCGGTTGGTGAGGCCGGTGAGCTGGTCGATCGTCCCCGCCTGCGTGGCCGCGATCTCGTCCTCGACGATTCCGGCCAGGTCGCGCAGCGAAGCGACTTCGTCCGTCGTCAGGTCGCGGGGGTTGCTGTCGATGAGGCAGAGGGTGCCGAGGCGTGATCCGCCAGGCCCGCGGATCGGCTGACCGGCGTAGAACCGGATGGCGGGGTCGTCGGTGACCAGGGGATTGTCGGCGAAGCGCTCGTCGGTCGAGGCATCGGACACGTGGAGCACCTCGTCGCTGTGGAGTGCGTGACCGCAAAAGGACGTCTCTCGGGCCGTCTCGACGATTCCGGTTCCCGCCTTGGAGAGGAACCACTGCCGATCGGCGTCGACGAGCGTGACCAGCGCGACCTCGACGTCGAAGAGGCGACGCGCCAACCGCGTCACCCGGTCGAACCGCTCGTCGCGCTCGGAGTCGAGCAACGAGAGCGAGACGACTTCGGCGAGTCGACAGGACTCATCGGCGGGGATCGTGGGCTCCTCGATCCATCCATCCTGTCGGGCCGGGATGCCGAAAAGGGTGCGGAGCGACGAAGTAGACACGCGGTCATGACCGCGAACTGGGACGGCGACGCCTATCAACGACGATTCGACCGAATTGCGGCGTCTGGGCACGACGTCCACGGCGAGGCGACGTTCGTCCGGGCCTTCGAGCCGACCTCGGTCCTCGACGCGGGGTGCGGCACGGGACGAGTCGGCATCGAGTTGGCGTCCCACGGGATCGAGGTCGTCGGCGTGGACGTCGACCCGTCGATGCTGGCGACCGCCCGGACCCGCGGTCCGGCCGTGACCTGGGTCGAGGCCGACCTGTGCCGGTTCGATCTCGGCCGGGACTTCGATGTGGTCGTCATGGCCGGCAACGTGCCGTTGTTCACACCGCCGGGGACCCAGCACGACCTGGTGCGGTCCGTGGCCCGCCATGTCGCTCCTGGCGGCATGCTCGTCGCCGGCTTCTCGACGGACTGGGACGACCGGCCCTACGACGTGGGGCAGTACGACGACGCGTGCGCGGCAGCAGGACTCCGCCTCGTGGAACGCTTCTCGACCTGGGACCGCGGGACGTGGACGTCAGCGTCCACGTACGCGGTCTCGCTGCATCAGTTGGAGGCGACGCCTCCGCCTTCGACCTCGATGTAGCGGTGGGGAGCCGGTCCGTTCTGGCGCTCGGCCAGGAGTTCGGCCGTGACCTCGTCGATCTCGCGGTTGTCGTTGTCGACGTGCACGACCCGCGGCGCATAGCTGGCGAGCTCGGCCTGTTCGTAGTCGGCGTAGCTGATCAGGATCACCTTGTCGCCGGGGCTCACGAGGCGGGCGGCAGCCCCGTTGAGGCAGATCACCCCGGAGCCACGGGGGCCGGCGATCGTGTAGGTCTCCAGGCGGGCGCCGTTGTCGACGTCGACGATGGCGACCTGCTCGTACTCCATGATGTCGGAGGCGTCGAGGAGGTCTTCGTCGACCGTCACCGAACCCACGTAGTGCAGGTTCGCGTCGGTGACGGTGGCGCGGTGGATCTTGGACTTCATCATGCGGCGACGCACGTTGATCAACTCCCTTGGGTGGGCGCCGCTGCTGCGGTCACCCCCACGTTGTCGATGAGACGAGTATGAGCGAACCGCACGGCGATGAGCAGACGCAAATCGCCGTGCAGGGTTTCGGGGACGGACAGGGTCGCAGCGTCGACCACGGCGCAGTAGTCCAGCTCGCTGTCGGTCTCCGGACCGGTCTGGTCGGCCACCACTGCGGCCATCAGGGCCCGCACGGCCGCAGGGTCGGTCTCGCCGGCACGGATGGCGTCCGCGGCGCTGCGGAGCGCCCGGTTGACCACGGGGGCGGCGGCGCGTTGGCTGGCGGAGAGATACGCGTTGCGACTCGACATCGCCAGGCCGTCGCGTTCGCGGACGGTCTCGCAACCGATCACCTCGACCGGCAGGGACAGGTCGGCCACCATGCGGCGCACGACGGCGAGCTGCTGGAAGTCCTTCTCCCCGAAGTAGGCGGCGCACGGCCCGACGATGGCGAACAGCTTGGCGACGACCGTGGCCACGCCGGCGAAGTGGGTGGGGCGGCTCGCTCCCTCGAAGCCCTCGGAGACCCCGGCGACCGACACCGTCGTGGCGATGGGATGGCCTGCCGGGTACATCTCCTGGACCGAGGGGACGAAGAGCACGTCGACGCCCGCAGCGGCAGCCAGTCCGGCGTCGCGTTCGAGATCACGCGGATAGTCGTCGAGGTCCTCGTCGACCGCGAACTGCAGCGGGTTGACGAACACCGACGACACCACGACGTCGCACCCTGCCCTCGCGGCCCGCATGAGCGACACGTGACCGTCGTGGAGGTACCCCATCGTGGGGACGAAGCCCACCGAGGCGCCGGCGCCACGATGCTCGTCGAGGAGCGAACGCAGGGCTTCGATCGTCTCGACGTGCTTCATGCGACCGCACCGCCGTGGAGTCGCCGCGCTGCATCGGCCAGGACCGCATACGCAGCCCGCTCGTCGGCGGGGAGCGCGTCGAGGTGCCGGGCGACCGTCGCCCAGTCGTCACGGGCCACCGGGCCCGTGAGCGCGGCCTCCGGGCCGACGGCCTCGACGTTGTCGAGCGCACCCCGAGCCAGGTCGAGGTAGGCCTCGAGAGGCACCCCGACCGATGCCGCCACCCGTTCGACCTGACCCATCAGGGCCACCAGGTGGTTGGCCGCGATCGCCGCCGCAGCGTGGTACACGACCCGGTCGGCGTCCGCGACCTCGACCTTGCGACCATCGAGCGCATCGACGACCGCAGCGGTGACCGTCTCGTCGCCGGCGACGGCGAACCACGCACCGCGGAGCCCTTCGGCACCCCGCTCGGCGTCGGCGAGCGAGACCAGCGGGTGGATCGAAGCGACGCGTGGGTGCGGGGCCAGGGCCTCGAGACCCAGCGAACCGGCCACGTGCACGACCACGGCGTCGCCCGGGAGGACCGATGCCGCCACGTCGGCGACCCGGTCGTCCGGCACGGCGAGGATCAAGACGTCGACCCCGGAGGCCGCCGACGACGGGTCGTCGGAGCGGCTCAGCGGCCCGTCGACGGACCAGCCGGCCGCGGTGAGCGCCGCGGCGAAGGCGCCGCCGGCCCGGCCGGCACCGATGACGCGCGCGTCGAGCGATTGCACGTGGACAGTCCTTTCCAGATCCGGCCCGAATGGTGCCGGTCCACGGCTCAAGATAGCGGCCCGAGGCGGTCGACACTCCCGTCGAGGTCGTGACGCCACCCCTCCGGGCCGAGGGTCGGATCGAGTTCGGAGAGTGGTTCGAGGACGAACCGCCGCTCGCCCATCCGCGGGTGCGGCACCTGCAGGTCCGGTGCGTCGACGGTGACCCCGTCGATCCACAGGATGTCGACGTCGAGCGTCCGCGGCCCCCACCGCACGTCGCGCACACGCCCGGCGGCCGACTCGATCCGATGACAGATCCCCAGGAGCGCGTGCGGGTCGAGGTCGGTGTCGATCTCGACCACCAGGTTCAGATACCGGCCTTGTTCCGGGCCGCCCACGGGGTCGGTCTCGTACACGTCGGAGACCGCGACGACCCGCGGGAGCGACGCGATCGCAGCACGGAGGTGGGCTCGTCGGTCACCCAGGTTCGAGCCGAGGCCGAGGAACGCCCTCGTCACGACCGGGATCGACGGAGGCGCACGCCGGTGGAGGCCACGTCGAGCGGGATCGGGGGTCGCAGCTTCCGGACGGTGACCGTCACCGCCGTCGACGCGTCGTCGACGGCCAGGGCCGCGTCCGCGGCCACCGCGGCGACGCGTTCGAGCAACGCATGCTCGGTGGCCTGGACCACAGCGGCGACCGCCAACGACACCTCGCCGTAGTCGATGGTGTCGCCGACGTCGTCCGATGCCGCCGCGGCACCGAGGTCGGCCTCGAGGTCCAGGTCCAGTTCGAGCGGCTGCGCAACGGCTCGTTCGTCGGCGCCGACACCGACGTGACACAGCACGCGGAGTCCGCGTATCTCGATGCGGTCCGTCATCCGTCTTCGGGCGCGTCGTCGGGGCCGTCGTCGGGGCCGGGGTCCTCGGCCACCACGGCGGGTGTCGGCGGGCGGAGCACATCGGGGCCGGGCAGCTTCGCGACCAGGGCCACGAGACTGCGCGCCGGCGATCCCAGCTGGCGGTGCAGCAGCTGCTCCACGATCGAGATCGCCTGCGGCGGTCCGGGGACCAGCTCGTTCCACAAGATGTATGCCGCCATGAGGCCGCTCACCCGGTCGCTGAGCTCGTCCTGGTGGAGGACGACCTTGCCACCCTCGACGAGGAGTTGGCGCAGCTCGGGGAAGAGCCGGACGAGGAACGCCTCCTGGTCGTCGCTGCGCGAGAACGGGCGGTGCCGCCAGGGGATGCCGAGTTCGTCGTAGTTGTGGAGGTTGTGGCTGGACTCGACGAGCGAGATCACGCTGGTGAAGCCCTGCTCGCGGAGCCAGATGATCTCCTCCTGGCGGCGGACCTTGCGGTGGTTGGCGCCGTAGCCACCCGGACGCTCGCACACCGCGAGGCGGTCCTGGATGATCCAGGTGAAGTGCCGTGGCGTGATCCCGGCCGCCCATTTCCCTCGCATCGCCATCAGTTCGCACTCCTCGACGTGGGCCCACCGACAGGCGTGGCCAGGGCGCGGACGGTGGCATCGACATCGTGGACGCGGATCATGGCGGCACCCATCGTGGCAGCCCACAGGGCCGTGGTGACAGAACCCTCGAGGCGGTCGTCGGGCGACGGCGGCGTTTCGACCCCGTCGGCAACGGCCAGGGCGGCGCCGAGGAAGCCCTTGCGACTGGTCCCCACGGCCACGGGAATACCGCTCGCGACCAGGCGATCGAGGTGGGCGAGCAGCGACCAGTTGTGGTCGAACGTCTTGCCGAACCCGATGCCCGGGTCGATCCAGCACTCGGCGACCCCACGGGCCCGTGCCCGCATCGCCGCGGCGACCAGGGCCGTACGGACCTCCTCGACGACGTCGCCGTAGTGCGGATGGTCCTGCATCGTGCCCGGCACGCCCTGCATGTGCATCGCGACCCATCCGGCGCCGGTCTCGGCCGCGACCTCGTCGAGCGAGGCCGTGACGTCGTTGATGATCGTGGCACCGGCGTCGACGGCCGCCCGCGCCACCACGGCGTGTCGGGTGTCGATCGAGATCCGCCGGCCGACCTCGTGCACGGGCGCGACCAGTCCCCGGATGACCGGGAGGACACGAGCCAACTCCTCGCCGACGGGCACCGGGGCAGCGCCCGGGCGCGTGGACTCGCCGCCCACGTCGATCACGTCGGCGCCCTCGGCGAGCAACTCGAGGCCACGACGGACGGCCGCCGCGGCATCGGTCCACTCCCCGCCATCGGAGAAGGAGTCGGGCGTGACGTTCAAGACGCCCATGACCAGGGGAGACATCGGCTGCCATCGTAGCCGTTCCCCCACGGCGGATTTCCTGGTCTTTCGTCGCATTCGATGCCCTCCGGCGCCGGGGCCTTGGGGGAAGGATCGGCGACGTCGTGTATCGTCCCGGGCGCTCGGTGGCGAGACGAAGTCCGGTGAGAACCCGGCACTGTCCCGCAACGGTGATTCCCGAGGGCCTCGGTCCCTGGGTGAGTCCGGTCGAACTCGACACCGAACGAACCACAGCACCCTCGAGGCAGGGGTTGGTTCGGCCGGCACCCCGTCGATCGAGCAACCGTCCTCGACGACAGGAGGTCACGACCGACATGCGATCCATCAACCGAAGTGCCGTGCTGGCACTGCTCGCCGTACTCGCGCTGCTCACGGCAGCGTGTGGCGACGACAAGGGCGAGGTCGCCTCGAGCGGCGGCCCCGCGGCCGCCGGCGACGCCACCGACGACGCCACCGACGCTGCCTTCCCGGTCACCGTGACCGTGGCCGGCATCGACACGACGATCGAGGCCGAGCCCGTCGCCATCGTCTCGCTCTCGCCCACCGGCACCGAGATGCTCTTCGCCGTGGGCGCCGGCGACCAGGTGATCGCCGCGGACGACTACTCCGACTACCCGGCCGAGGCCCCCACCACCGACCTGTCGGCCTACGAGCCCAACGTCGAGGCCATCGTCTCGTACGGACCGGATCTCGTCGTCCTCTCCGGCGACCGCAACGACGTCGCCGCCTCGTTGACCGATGTCGGTGTCCCGGTCCTGATCCTGCCCTCGGCCCAGACCCTCGACGACACCTACGACCAGATCGAGGTCCTCGGGGCCGCCACCGGCCACGTCGGCGACGCTGCCGAGGTCGTGTCGACGATGCAGACCGAGATCGACGAACTCGTCGCCCAGGTGCCCGAGCGCGACGCTCCGCTCACCTACTTCCACGAGCTCGACGACACCCTCTTCTCGGTCACGTCACAGACGTTCATCGGTGCCGTGTACTCCCTCGCCGGCCTGGAGAACGTGGCCGACGCCGCCGACCCCGACGGCGAGAACGGCGGCTACCCGCAGGTCTCGGCCGAGTTCCTCGTCGACGCCGACCCCGATCTGTTCTTCCTCGCCGACACGAAGTGCTGCGGGCAGACGGCCGAGACCGTCGCCGCCCGTGGCGGGTTCGAAGGACTGCGTGCCGTGCAGGAGGGGAACGTCATCGAACTCGACGACGACATCGCCTCTCGCTGGGGCCCGCGCATCGTGGACTTCCTCCGTACCATCGTCGAAGCCACGGCCGAGGTCGAGGCGCCGGCGAACGCCGGCTGACTCGTCCGCTGACGAGAGCAGGATCGATCCCGTGAGCACCGCGACCGACGGACCGGAGTCACTCCCCGGCCCGTCGGTCGCGCGTCCGGACGCCGATCCGTCCTTCGACGTCATCGACGTGCCCGACGCCACCCGGCTCTCGGCCGGGTGGTTGGCCGCGGGTCTGGCGGCGATCGCGATCGCCCTCGTCGTCGGCATCTCGGTGGGACCGGTCAGCGTCCCCCTCCACCGGTCGGTGCTCGAGCTCGTCGACCACCTCCCGATCATCGACGTCGACTCCGGGCTCTCGACGACCGAGCGGGCCATCGTGTGGGACATCCGCACCCCACGCGTGGTGCTCGGCCTGCTGGTCGGCGGGCTCCTCGCCGGATCCGGTGCCGGCTACCAGGCGGTCTTCCGCAATCCGCTCGCCGACCCCTACCTCCTGGGCATCGCTGCCGGCGCCGGGCTCGGCGCAACGCTCGCCATCGTCACCGGACTGGGTGACGGCGTCGGTCTGCTCGACCCGATCCCCGTCGCCGCCTTCGCTGGCGCGCTGCTCGCGGTCAGCGCGGCCGCCGCACTGAGTGTCCGCCGGAACGGGACGACGTCACCGGCGACGCTCATCCTCGCCGGCGTCGCCGTCGCTGCGTTCTTCACCGCGCTGCAGACCTACGTGCAGCAGAAGAACGCCGACACCCTCCGCCAGGTCTACGCCTGGATCCTCGGGCGCCTGTCCACCTCGGGATGGGACGAGGTCCTGGTCGTGGCCCCCTATGCGGTCGTGTGCGGTGGGGTCCTGGTGTTCATGGTCGGCGCACTCGACGTGCTCGCCGTCGGTGACGAGGAGGCCGAGTCGTTGGGCATCCGCCCACGCCGCATCCGGGCCGTCGTCCTCGTGGCCGCGTCACTGGCCACGGCAGCGGCGGTCGCCGTCAGCGGGCTCATCGGCTTCGTCGGGCTGATCGTCCCGCACGGGATCCGTCTCCTCGCCGGGGTGAGCAACCGCCGGGTGATCCCGCTCTCGCTCCTCTTCGGTGCGGCGTTCCTCGCGCTCGCCGACGTGGCCGCCCGCACCATCCAGTCCCCGGCCGAACTGCCCATCGGCGTGGTCACCGCGTTCATCGGCGCCCCGTTCTTCCTCGGCATCCTCCGATCGCAGAGCGTGACATGACCGCGGGGAACGCCATCTCCTGGAACGGCGTCTCGGTGACGCTCGGCGGTGTCGAGGTCGTCCACGACCTCACGCTCGAGGTCCCCACCGGCACCTGGATGTCGCTGATCGGACCCAACGGTGCCGGCAAGACGACGCTGGTCCGGACGCTGTCGGGCGCCGTTCCCCACGCGGGCGCCGTCGCACTGCACGAACACGACGTCCACGGCCTCAGTGTCCGGGATCGTGCGCGTTCGGTCGCCGTGGTCCCGCAGCACCCGGTCATCCCTCCCGGCATGCGGGTCTTCGACTACGTCGTACTCGGACGTGCCGCCCACCAGGGTGTCCGCTGTTCTCCGTCGCTGCTCGACCGTCGACGGACGGTCGCGGTCCTCCAGCGACTCGACCTCGAGTCCTTCCGCGACCGGCGGGTCGACACCCTCTCCGGCGGCGAACGCCAGCGTGTGGTCCTCGCCCGTGCGCTCGTCCAGGACACCCCGCTG
>JBFIHN010000035.1:0-14349 GCA_041601775.1 Acidimicrobiales bacterium | reverse complement strand
CCGACCGCCCCCGCTCGCTCGGCGAGCTCGGCGTAGTCGATCTCGCGCCAGCGGCCGAGTTCCTTGGAGCGGAGCGCGACACGCTCGGGCGTCTGCTCGGCCCGTGCCACCAGCACTCCCGGCAGGCTCCGGGCCGAGCCCGGGTCGACGGTGACGCTCGTGGGACGCTCGGTGGTGGTCGTCACGAGGCCTCACCGCTCCGCTCGACGTGGTGGCTCTCCAGCACGTGGTGCAACGCCTCCTGGGCAACGGGATCGGCGGGCTGTCCGAGGTACGCCTCGATCACCCGCGGGTCCCCCTGGATCTCCGCCGGGGTGCCGGTCGCGATCGGCGTGCCGAAGTCGAGTGCCATCACCCGGTCGGCCAGGTCCATGACGAGCGGCATGTCGTGCTCGACGAGGATCATGGTCAGCCCGAGGGCCTGTTGGATCTCGATGATGTAGCGGGCCATGTCCTGGGTCTCCTCCAGGTTCATGCCGGCGACCGGTTCGTCGAGCAACAGCAGACGCGGCTCCATCGCCAGGGCCCGGCCGAGCTCGATGCGCTTCTGCACGCCGTAGGGCAACAGGCCCACGGGCTGCTTGCGTACGGCCTGGAGGTCGAGCAGCTCGATGATCTCCTCGACCCGGCGTCGATGGCGGATCTCGTCGCTGCGCGCCTTGCCGAGCCAGAACGCTCCGGCGAAGAACCCCGTCTTCATGAGGTTGTGGCGTCCGAGCATCAGGTTGTCGATCACGTCGAGGTTCGCGAACAACCCCAGGTTCTGGAAGGTACGGGCGATCCCCATGCGGGCGGTCTGGGCGGGCTTCTTCCCGGTGACCGACTCGCCGTCGAGGACGATCTGCCCCGACTGCGGCACGTAGACGGCGTTGAGGCAGTTGAACATCGACGTCTTGCCTGCACCGTTGGGCCCGATGATGGCGAACAGCTCGCCCGGGTACACGGCGAAGCTCACGTCGTTGAGGGCCGTGACCCCGCCGAAGCGGAGCACGATGTCGTCGACCGTGAGCAGTGGCGTGGCTTCGTTCGTCGTCATCACACCCACCGCCGCTTCTTGCGATAGGTCTTGACGTCGCGGAACGACACGCGGCTCTCGCCCGTGCCCAGGTAGGCCTCCTGGACCTCGGTGTCGGCGAGCAGGTCACGACCCGGTCCGTCGCGGACGACCTTGCCGGTCTCGATCACGTAGCCGTGGTGGGCGATCGACAGCGCCATCACGGCGTTCTGCTCGACCAGCAGCACGCTGGTCCCCTCCTGGTTGAGCGCCACGATGATGTCCTTGATCTGCTCGACGATGAGGGGAGCAAGGCCCAGGGACGGCTCGTCGAGCAACAGGAGTTGCGGCGACGACATCAGCGCCCGTCCGATGGCCAGCATCTGCTGCTCACCGCCGGAGAGGTAGCCGGCGATCGACTTGCGCCGCTCGGCCAGCACCGGGAAGAGGTCCATGACCCGCTGGTGGTTGGCGGCGATGGTGCCCCGGTCGCGCACCGTGAACGCCCCGGCGCGCAGGTTCTCGTCGACGGTCAACTCCGCGAAGATGCGACGACCCTCCATGACCTGGGCGACCCCGGATCGGACGATCTCCGACGCCGACGCATCGGTGATGTCCGTCCCCCGGAACGACACCTTCCCCTTGGTGATCTCGGCTTCGTGGTGCTCGAGGAGCCCGGTGACCGAGCGCAACAGCGTCGTCTTCCCGGCCCCGTTGCTGCCCAGCAGCGCGACGATCTGGCCCTCGGGCACCTCGAGCGACAACCCTCGGAGGCCCAGGATGACGTCGTGGTAGAAGACCTCGAGATTGCTCACGGTGAGCACGGACGGCGCGGCCGCCGACGCTGCAGCGATGGCGATGACGGAACTCCCCCCTGGAGATCGATCGGCCGACGCGCACGTCGGTCGGTCACGCATGACGGTCTGTCAAGACGCCCGGAGCGTAGCTCGCAGGGATGAGACGTGCGTCACAGAGTGGGGCACTTCCGGAAGTTGCGGTGCCGATGTCCGGAGGATCCCGGGGGATCCCTCGTCAGTGACGACCGCCCATGAACATCACCTTGAGGTCGTCGTAGCGTTCGATGCAGCGCCCGGCACCGAACACCACGGCTTCGAGCGGCTGCTCGACCAGGGTCACGGGGATGTCGGTCTCGACCGAGATCCGCACGTCGAGGCCCTTGAGCATCCCCCCACCCCCGACGAGGTACATGCCCTGGCCGATGAGGTCGTGGGCCAGTTCGGGCGGCGCGTTGCCCAGACAGGAGATCACCGACTCGATGATCGCCGTCACCGGCTCGGCGATCGCCTCGCGGACCTCCGGGGTGGTCAAGATGACCGTCTTGGGCAAGCCGCTCATGAGATCGCGACCGCGCACCTCGGCCCGAACGTCGTCGTCGACCGGCCAGGCCGAACCGATGGCGATCTTGATCTCCTCTGCCGTGCGCTCACCGATGGCGATGCCGTACTCGCGGCGGATGTAGTGCTGGATCGCCGCATCGATGTCGAAGCTGCCGACCCGCACGGCCTGGAGCGCCACGATCCCGCCGAGGCTGATGAGCGCGGTCTCGCTCGTGCCGCCGCCGACGTCGATGACCATGTTCGCCACGGGTTCGTGGATCGGGAGTTCGGCACCGATGGCAGCGGCCATGGGCTGTTCGAGCAACTGGGCGTCGGCAGCGCCGGCCCGCCGAGCGGCCTCGGTGACCGCTCGTCGCTCGACCTCGGTGATCGCCGACGGCACACAGATCACCACGCGTGGTCGGTTGAACCGGTTGACGCCAGCCCGTTGGAGGATCAGACGGATCATCCGCTGGGTGATGTCGAAGTCGGTGATCGCCCCTTGGCGCAACGGCCGCACCGCGACGATGTAGCTGGGAGTGCGGCCGATCATCTGCCACGCCTCGGCGCCCATGGCGAGCACGTCGCCGTTGCGCTTGTTGAGCGCGATCACCGTCGGCTCGTTCATGACGATGCCGTGGCCCTTGGCGTAGACGAGAGTGTTGGCCGTTCCGAGGTCGATGGCCAGATCGCGGGCCATCGTCAGGCGTCCGGTCGTTCGCCGGAGTCGCCAGCCGTGGGATCATCCGATGGCCGACGTGCGGGCGCCGCGTCGTCGGTCTCGACCTCGGTCTCGGTCGCCAGCGCGTCGGGCTCGGCGGGTTGATCGGACTCGTTGGGCATGATCGTCATGCCCCGGGCGGGGTCCGGCGTGCGCTCGGGCCCGGACGACCGGTGCTCGAGGTCCGGCCGTGGCGCGAGCGCGTGCAGCTCGCGACGGAAGGAGCTGATGCCCGACTCGATCCCCTTCTCGGTGCGCGACCGGTAGGCGAGGACGCCGACGCCGATGCCGATGATCCCGACGATCACCACGATGGTCACGACCATCAGGAACCGTCCTTCGCGTGTTCGGGCTCGAGCAGGTGCTGGGCCTCGAGGCCCCAGCTCGATCCGCCGTCCCATCGTTCCTTCTTCCAGATCGGCACGGTCGCCTTCAACGTGTCGATGCAGAAGCGGGCGGCGGCGAACGCCTCGTCGCGGTGTGGCGCGCTGACGACGACGACCACGGCGGCCTCGCCGACACGGAGCGGACCGGTGCGGTGCAACAACGCGATCCGACCGAGGTCGTCCCAACGGGCACGTGCCTCGGCCGCGATCCGGGCGAGCCGGGGGACCACCTGGGTCTCGTAGGCCTCGTACTCGAGCGCCTCGACCCCCGGACGGCCATCGCTGTGGTCGCGTGCGGTCCCCGTGAAGGTCACGATGCCACCGCAGTCGGCCCGCTCGGCCCACATCGATGCTTCGTGCACGGGCAACGACACCGACGACAGGCCGAACCAGTCGTCACCATGGGCGGGAGGCGCCAGCATGTCCGGGGAAGTCATCGCAGCCAGTAGTTCCTCGAGTGGGCCGGGTTCCGGCGTCGCCCATCGCAGCGGAATCGATCAGGCACCACGGTACCCGTCGCGACCTCCGCACGACGGAAGGGCTCACTAGGGTCGATCGGGTGCCACTGCCGCCATCGGGCGATACCGGCGAGGAGCACGGCGACAACGACCCGACGGACGATCCGATCGAGTTCCGTCCGCCGCTGCCTCCAGAGGACCGGATCTGGCGCCATCCTTCGGAGGTGGCGGCCACCGCTGCGCGCCCGCCGGCGTCGACCGCGTCACGGTCGCGGGGCCACAGCGTCGTGTTGGTCACCGCCGCCGCCCTGGTCGGCGCCACGCTGTCGATCGGCATCGTCGCCGTGTTGGGCGGTTTCGACACCCGCACGAGAGTCGTGGAGCGACAGATCGCGATCCAACCCGTGACCGGGAGCGGTGCTGCGGACGCGGTCCGCGCGATCACCGAGCGGACGTCACCCGCGGTCGCCGGCGTGTACGTCGACACCGGCGACGACGCGGTGGTCGGAACGGCCGTCGTCATCCGGAGCGACGGCCATCTCCTGACGACTGCGGCGCTGGTCGCCGGTGCCGACTCGATCGTCGTGCGGCTCGAGGGACGGCCGATGACCCCGGCCGAGGTCGTCGGCATCGACGACGCCACCGACCTCGCCGTGTTGCACATCGACGCCGACGGACTCGAGACCGCACCGTTGGGGACGGCCGACGGCGTCCGGGTCGGCCATGCGGCGATCGTCATGGGCCACACCGACGGAGGCAACGGCACGGCGTCGGTCGACCGGACCGTCGTGTCGGCGCTCGACCGCCGGCTCCGGACGGCCGGCGGCACCCTGCTCTACGGCATGATCCTCCTCGACGACCCGCCCGCCGCCGACGCACACGGCGGTCCGCTGCTCGACGCGAGCGGCGCCGTCATCGGGATCGCGAGCGGCGTCCCGGCTGCCGACGACCAGGATCGGTCGTACGGGGTCGCCACACCGATCGACCTCGCCGTCCACGCTGCCGATCAACTCATCGAGTACGGACACGTCCGCCACGTCTGGCTCGGCATCGAGGGCACGGACCTCCGCGCCACCACGGCCTCGGAGCTGGGGCTCCCGGGCGGCGCGATGGTCCAGGCCGTCATCGACGGCAGTCCCGCCGCCGCTGCCGGACTGGCCAACGGTGACGTCGTGACCGGCATCGACGACGCTGCCGTCCTGTCGATGAGCCAGTTGATCGCGCACCTCCTCACCCGGGAGATCGGGGACGAGGTCGTCCTCCGGATCCATCGCGACGGTGCCGCCCTCGACGTGACGGCCGTCCTGGACGCACGACAGGACTAGGACGCGCCGGGACCAGGAACGGCAGGACCAGGGACGGCAGGACCAGGAGGGGCAGGCCTACGACGCCGTCGTCCGCAGACGGCGGCGGACGAACGTGACGGCGCCGGCGACGACACCGACGACGGCAGCACCGGCGACGCCGAGTGCGAGCTCTTGCCGCCGCTGGGGCGACACCTGTGCCCATGGTGCCGCAGCATGTCCGGCCACGAACGCCTCTTCGTTGCTGTACGTCGGCACCCAACCGAGCGCCCGCAACCGGTCGTTCCCGACGACCCATGGTTGGCGGACGAAGGGCACGAAGCCCGGCGGCGTCGGCGCGAGCTGACAGCGCCACCCGACGGTGGTGAGCCGCCGAGCGATCGCCTCGGGCACGTGGAACCGGGGTACGCCGCCGACCAGCGCACGGATCAACGCCGCATCGAGGGCTCCGTCGGGGGCGATGTTGAACACCCCGTCGGCTCCGGAGCGGCGCAGCACGTCGACCGCGCTGGCGACGTCGTCGGCGTGCACGAACTGTGCGGGAGGCCCGTCGTCGGCCGGTCCCACCAGACGGGCGGCCGCGAGCACCCGGCCGAGTTCGTCCGGACCCTGCTCCGACACCGTGACGCACGGACGGACGATGGCGACGACGACCTCCGGTGACGACTCGGCGAACGATCGCACCTGGTCCTCGATGGCCAGACGATGCCGCACCCACGTCGACTCGGCGTTCGGACGTGGAGTGGCCGTCTCGGGGAGCGGGACCGGGTTGTCGGGCCATGCGCCGTACACCGTCGCCGACGTCCGGACGATCACCTGGCCCACACCGGCGCGGCCGGCGGCGTCGAGCACCCGCGTCGTGGTGTGTAGGTCGTGGTCCGGCGCCCGGTCCTCGAGCGGGTCGGATCCTGCCAGGTGGCACACGACGTCGACCCCGGCCAGCACCGCATCCAGGTCGGCTCCCGTGAGCTGGATCCGGTGCGCCATCACGCGATCGTCGACCGCGGTCACGGCCATCTGGTCGATCGCCACGACCGCTTCGACGGAGGGGTCGTCGAGCAACCTGGCGACCAGGCGACGACCAACCGGACCGGCCGCACCGGTGACCGCAACACGCGACATGCCCCCTACGATGCAACTCGTGAGCGGTCCCGGTCCAGCTGATGGTGACAATCCGTTCGAAGGTCTCCCCTTCTTCGGCGACCTGGGCAAGATCCTGGGCGGTGCGAGCGGCCAGCGCGGCATCCAGTGGGACACGACCCGACAGGTCGCGATGCAGCTGGCCGCCAGCGGCGAAGCCGAGCAGAACATCGACCCGATCGAGCGCATGGACATCGAGGAGCTGGCGCGTGTCGCCGACCTCCACGTGTCGCAGCTGACGGGACTGTCGACCAACCTGACCGGTCGCGGTGTGACCGTCGTCCCCGTCACCCGCACCCAGTGGGTGCAACGGAGCGTCGACGCGTTCCGCCCGCTGTTCGAGTCGCTGGCCGAGGCGCTCGACCCGGCTTCGGCCGAACCGCAGACCCCGGACCCGGAGACGCCCAGCGATCCGTTGTCGGCGATGCTCAGCCAACTGATGGGGTCGATGGCGCCGATGATGCTCAGCGTCACCGCTGGCGGCATGCTCGGCCATCTCGCACAGCGGAGCTTCGGGCAATACGACCTCCCCGTACCGCGCCGACCATCCGACGAGCTGCTCCTGGTGCTGCCCAACGTCGATGCATTCGGCGCCGACTGGTCGATCGAGGCCCGCGACCTCCGGCTGTGGTTGTGCATCCACGAGGTCACCCACCACGCGGTGCTCGGCGTCCCCCACGTGCGTGCCCGACTCGAGGCCCTGATCGCCGACTATGCGTCGGGGTTCCAACCGGACTCGAACCAGCTGATCGAGCGGTTGGGGACGGTCGACATCACCGATGCCGACGCCATGGGTGAGCTCCAACGGGTGCTCGGCGACCCCGAGGTCGTGCTCGGCGCCATGCAGACCGACGCCCAGCGCGAGCTGCTGCCACGGCTCGAGGCGCTGATCGCCCTCGTCGTGGGCTACGTCGACCACGTGATGGACCAACTGGGCGATCGTCTGCTCGGCAACTACGGCATGATCACCGAGGCCCTCCGTCGTCGGCGGGTCGAGTCGGTCGAGTCGGACCGCTTCGTCGCCCGCCTCTTCGGGCTCGAGATCAGCCAGGCCACCTACGACGCCGGTGCGGCGTTCGTCGACGGCGTCGTGGACCGCAACGGGTTCGAGGCCCTCGATCCGTTGTGGCGTGACGAACGCTTCCTGCCGACACCGGCCGAGATCCAGGCACCCGGCCTCTGGCTCGCCCGTATCGAGCTGCCGGACGCCTGACTAGCCGTCGTCGCGGTCCACGAGCGTGGGATCGACGCCCCCGTCGTAGACCTCGGTCCGATCGCGATCCGGCGCGGCGATCGAGGGAGGCAGGACCCCGACGTCCTGGAAGCCGAGTTCGTGGGGCGTCGGCCGGTCCCCGCGCCGGGCACGGCGAGCCCGCCGAGCGGTCGCGCGACGGGTGCCGCGGGCACCAGCGATGAAGGACACGGCACCGAAGACCATCACGCCGGCGATGCCGAGGAACCCGACCCACAGGGGCATCGGGATGATCCCGATGACCGCGCCGGCGACCCACACCAACTGGAACCGGGTCTCGAACCGGGCGAAGGAACGACCGCGGTTCGCGTCCGGAGCATCGCGCTGCACGATCGCATCGAAGGCCTGCTTGGCCGCCGCCGCCGACACGCCGACAACGGCGGCCAGCAGCGCGGAGCCGGGCAGGCCACCGAGCCACGCGGCCAGGAGCCCGCCTGCGGCGACGACCCCGAGCAGCACCGTGATGATGCGCTCCTCGTCGGCGCGCTGACGCAGCGTGGGCGCGATGCCTGCACCGGCGACGGCTCCCACCGCCGACAGGGCCAGCACCAGGCCGAAATGCCAGGTGGGCGAGTCACTGGTCCGGAGGGCGAACGCCAGCAGGAAGGTCAGACAACCGACCACGCCGCGGAACAACGCCATGGCCGAGGCCGCCAACAGCACCCCGGCGCTGCGCAGCTCTTCCCGTGCCTCTTCGGTCTCGGGCTCGTCGGCGACCTGGGTCTTGGGGATCTGCCACGCGACGACCGTGCCGCCGGCGAACACGATCGCCGCCAGACCCAACACCCATTCGGAGCCGCCGACGGTCACCAGGATGCCCCCGGGCACGGCGGCCACGAACCCCACGAGTCCGGAGATGAGCGACAGTTTCGAGTTCGCCTCGACCAGCTCCTCGTCCGAGCGGACGGTCGACGGCACGAGCGCCGATTTCGCCACGTGGTAGCTCTTGGCCAGCACCAGGAGCGCGAACGCCTCCGGGAACAGGAACAGCGAGTCGACGTCGCGGATCATCAACAGACAGACGCCCGCTCGCAGCGCCGAGGAACCGACGACCATCCATCGACGACCGCCCGACGACCGGTCGAGCGCCGGACCGACGAGCGGTGCGACCACGGCGAAGGGGGCCATCGTCAACGCGAGGTAGAGGAAGACCTTGCCGCGCGCCTGGCCCGGATCGATCGAGAAGAACAGCGTGCCCGCCAACGCGATCGTGACCAGGGTGTCGCCGGCCACGGCGACCGCGTGCGTCCGAGCCAAGCGTGCGAACGCCGAGACCGTGAACGCCTCAGCGCCGGTACGAGGGCTCGAGATCGAGCGCCAACCACCGGAGTCCGTCATCACCCCGCATCGTAGGACCAGGATCGGCCGGTCCCGCTGACATGATCGGCGGCGTCACGGAGAAATCCGGTCGGTCAGCGGGTTGCCTCGGACGGCACCGGGCTGAAGGACTCGAACTTGTACCCGAGACCACGGATCGTGATGATCCGTTCGGGGACCGACGGGTCGGTCTCGACCTTGGCGCGCAGGCGTTTGACGTGCACGTCGAGGGTCTTGGTGTCGCCCACGTAGTCCGAGCCCCACACGCGGTCGATGAGCTGGTCGCGGGTCATCACCCGTCCGGCATTGGCCAGCAGCACATGGAGGAGCTCGAACTCCTTGAGGGGCAGTGGCGTGACGTCTCCGCGGATCCGGACCTCGTGCTTCTCCGGGTCGAGCGTCACGTCGCCCACCACCATGGCGTCCTGCGTCAGGTCGTCCTCACGGTGCTCGGTCCGGCGCATGACCGCCCGCATCCTGGCCACCAGCTCACGCACCCGGTAGGGCTTGGTCACGTAGTCGTCGGCACCGACCTCGAGGCCGACGACGGTGTCGATCTCGGACCCCTTGGCCGTCACCATGATGATCGGCACGGCGGACTTCTTGCGGAGCTCGCGACAGACGTCGATTCCCGAGATCCGGGGCAGCATCACGTCCAGGAGGACGAGGTCGGGTCGCACGGCGTCGAACATGTCGAGCGCCTCGACCCCGTCACGCGCCACCTGGACCCGGAATCCTTCACGGACGAGTCCGATGTTGAGAGCCTCGACGAACGATTCCTCGTCCTCGACGACCAGCACGGTTGCCTCGGGCATGTCTTGCTCCTCTCCGGCGGTCAGCCGGCTTCCGACGTGGTGACTGCAACCGGCCCGGCACTTGCGGGCATGATCAGGGTGAACGTGGTGCCCTCGCCCTCGCGCGACTCGACCGTGACCTCGCCACCGTGGTTGAACGCCACGTGGCGGACGATGGCGAGACCGAGGCCGGTCCCACCCGTGTCGCGGCTCCGGGCACGATCGACCCGATAGAAGCGCTCGAAGATCCGCTCGAGGTCTCGTCGTGGGATCCCGACTCCGCGGTCGGCGACCGACATCCGGACCGACGGCCCGTCGGTCGCGGCGCTGACGACCACCGACGAACCGGAGGCGCTGTACTTGATGGCGTTGTCGAGCAGGTTGAACAGCGCCGACACCAGTTGGCGCCGGTCGCCCAGGACCTCGAGTCGATGCGACGGCTCGACGAGGTCGAGGGTGATCCCGCGCTGCTCGGCCGCGGTCGACGCCCGCTCGACGGCCTCGGCCAACACGAGATGGACCGCAACCGGATCGCGAAGCGAGGCTTCCCCGGCCTCGATCCGACTCAGCTCGAGCAGGTCGTCGATGGTCCGGCTGGCGCGCATGGCCTCGTGATGCATGCGGTTGGCGAGCCGGCCGATGATGTCGAGGTCCTCCTCGCCGAGCAGGGTCTCGGCGAGCACGCCGATCCCGCCGACGGGGGTCTTCAGTTCGTGGCTGATGTTGGCGACGAAGTCGCGACGGACCGCGTCGATCCGCTGGCGCTCGGTGACGTCGTCGATGACCACCAGCGCCCCGATGCTCCGATGGCCGTCGTCGAGCGGCTCGGCGGAGATCACCAGGGTGCGACGCGGCGGCCCGAAGAGCTCGAGCGTCTGGGTGTTGCGGTGACCCTCGAGCGCGGTCGTCGCCAGCTCCTGGATGGCCGACTCGACGATGGCCTCTCCGTGTCGGGCGTCCAGGAAGTGCTGGGCCGGCTGGTTCCGGAACACGATCGAGCCGGCGTCGTCGAAGAGGACGATCCCGTCGTTGATCGCGGAGATCGCATGCGCCAGACGGGTCTCGGAGTCCGAGGCCTCGCTCTCCTTGGTCACCGCTTCGTCCACCGCACGCTCCAGCTGGCCGATGGTCGCCTCGAGACCCCGCACCTCGGTGATCGGGGTCGTGGCCAGTCGTGCGGCAGCCGCGTGCGCCTGGACGCCGACCCGGCGGCGACTCCGCCACCACAGCACCAAGGTGACGACCCAGACCGCCGTCGGGATGGCCGCAGCCAACGCGATGGCGCTCTCGCGACTCACGAATCGCCACCCGAGGGGTCGGGCGCGTCGTCGGACCAGACCGGCTTGTCGGCATGGACACGAGCGGCGCCTGCGTGCTCGGGCAGCCACCCGTCGACCATGTAGCGGACACGCTCGCCGATGTTGACGGCGTGATCGCCGATGCGCTCGTAGTACCGGCCGATCAGGGCGAGCTGCACGGCCGGCTGGATGTTGCCGGCCTCGCTACCCCACTCGAGGACCGCCTGGATGAAGTCGGCGTGGAGTTCGTCGAGCCGGTCGTCGATGTCATCGAGTGCGGCCGCGAGGCCGGCATCGCCTTCGAGGTAGGCATCCATGCACATCTTGAACAGCTTCGTGGCCTGCTCGCTCATCTGCTGGAGCAGGCCGCGGACGACCGGTGGCAACTCGATCGGGTAGATCCGCCGGGTGCCCTTGCACACGTTGACCATGAGGTCGGCCGACCGCTCGATCTCCGCGACCAGGCGGATGGCGGCGATGATGGCGCGGAGGTCGCTGGCCACGGGGGCCTGCAGGGTGAGGATCCGGTAGCAGCGCTCCTCGATCTCGATGGAGAGGTCGTCGATCACGTCGTCGTGGTCGATCATGGCCTGCGCGGTCTGGAGGTCGCCGGCCAGCAACGCCTCGGTACCGCGCGGGATCGCCTCCGTGACATGGGCGGCCAGACGGGTGATGTCTCGCACGACCTCTTCGAGTTCGTCGCGAAACAGGACGCGGACTCCGGATGGATGTTCTTCGGTCATGTGGTCATCGAACCTCAGCAGAGAGGTGATCTGGGTCACCGGTGATCAGATAGCGGAGACGAGCACCGATGATGGCGGCGTGATCGCCGATTCGTTCGAGCGAGCGACCTCCGATCAGCGTATGGGTGGCGACCGCGACGGCGTCGTCACCCTCGAGGCGGAGCAATGCTGCCATGAGGTGCTCGTAGTGCACGTCCATCGTGTGGACGCGCTGGGCGAGCTCGGTCGCCAGGTCGAGGTCCTGGGCCGACCATGCCCGTAACGCGGACCGGAACGCCTCGATGGCGTTGTCGGCCATCGAGACGAGGATGTGATAGGTCGTCTCGCTCCTCGCCCAGTGGTTTCGCTGCGGGTTCAGCTTCACCACTCGCAGGGCGAGGTCGCCGATCCGCTCGAGTTCGGAGAGGATCCGCAGCACGGACACGACGAAGCGGAGATCGGAGGCGACCGGGTTCTCGCGGGCGAGTAGGTCGTAGCAACGCTCGGTCAGCGACACGTTCATCGCGTCGATGTCGTCGTCGGCGTCGAGTGCGAGTTGCGCGAGCCGCTCGTCCCCGTCGGACAGCACCTGGCGCATGCGCTCGAGGTTCTCGTCGACGCGGACACCCATGAACTCGACCTGGATGCGGAGCTGGTCGAGTTCCTCGTGGAACGACTTCCTGATCTCCATCCCCTCCCCCGTCGATCGTGTCACCCGAATCGTCCGGTCACGTAGTTCTCGGTGCGCTCGTCCCGCGGGTTCGAGAAGATGTTCTCGGTGTCGTCGAACTCGACGAGGAGTCCCGTACGGCGGTCGTTGTCCGAGTCGAGTTGCGCGGTGAAGAACGCCGTACGGTCCGACACCCGAGCGGCCTGCTGCATGTTGTGGGTCACGATGACCACCGTGTAGTCGGACTTGAGTTCCTGGATGAGGTCCTCGATGCGACCGGTGGCGATCGGGTCGAGCGCCGAACACGGCTCGTCCATGAGCAACACGTCCGGGTTCGTGGCCAGGGCGCGGGCGATGCACAGCCGCTGCTGCTGGCCACCGGACATCCCCAGACCCGACTCCTTGAGACGGTCCTTGACCTCGTCCCACAGCGCGGCCTGCGTGAGCGACCGTTCGACGAGTTCGTCCATGTCGCCCTTGTAGCCGGAGATCCGGGGACCGAACGCGATGTTCTCGTAGATCGACTTGGGGAACGGGTTGGCCTTCTGGAACACCATGCCGACCCGACGCCGGACCTCGACCGGGTCGACCTTGCGGTCGTAGAGGTCGACGCCGTGGTAGCGGATGGTGCCGTCGACCCGGGCGATCTCGACCAGGTCGTTCATACGGTTGAGGCAGCGCAACACGGTCGACTTCCCGCAGCCCGACGGGCCGATGAACGCGGTGATCTCGTTCTCGCGGATGTCGAGGTTCACGCCTCGCACGGCGCGGAAGTCGCCGTAGTAGACGTCGAGGTCCTCGATGGCGAAGACGACCCGGTTGGCCTCGCGGTCGCGGGACGGGGCGGAGCTCTCGACGACGGGCAGGTCGGTCATGTTCGTTCCGGTCGTGGTGTCGGTGGTCTGGGGGTCAGTGGTGGTCTCGGACACGGGGTCAGCTCCGCTTCTTCTCGAACGAGTTTCGCAGGATGATGCCGGCGGCGTTCACGAAGAGGACGACCAGCAACAAGACGACGATGGCGCCGGCGGCACCCTCGGTCTTGATCGCGTCTCCGGGCTGTCTGGTGAAGTTGAACACGAGCATCGGGAGCGCAGTGAAGTTCCCGGTGAGGCGGTCGATGGCGCCTTCGGGGTCGGTGAAGAAGCCGGTCTGGGCGCCGACCAGGATCAGCGGGGCCGCCTCGCCGAGCGCTCGGGCGAGCGACAGCATCGTGCCCGTGAGGATGCCGGGCATCGCGTACGGGAGCACGTGGTGCCGGGTGACCTCCCACCGTGTGGCGCCGACGCCGTAGCCGGCCTCCCGGATCGGTTGCGGCACGGCACGGATCGCTTCCGCCGAGGTGATGATCACGACGGGAAGCACCAGGATCGCCAGGGTGAGGCCACCGGAGATCAGCGAGCGGCCGCCGGTGATCCCGCTCAGCGCGGTCACCAGGACCGTGAACCCGAGGATGCCGTACACGATGGACGGCACACCGGCGAGGTTCCGGATGTTCACGTCGACGATGCGGGTGAACCGGCTTCCCGAGGAGTACTCCTCGAGGTAGACGGCGGCCCCGACACCCAGGGGGATCGAGAACAACAGGACCATCACCGCGATGCCGAGCGACCCGAAGATGCCCTGGCGGATGCCGTTGTTGGCCGGGTTGGTGAAGTCGACGCTGCCGCTGAGGAACGAGCCGAGGCTCCGGTCCTCGACCTGGAAGAAGGTCTGGTTCCCGTTCGCATCGGTGGCGACACGCACCTCGGACGTCTCTCCGAACAGGGTGACCGTCGGCGGATCGGTCGACGTGTCGACCAGGTCGGCGCGGACCTCGTCGGTGAGCGGTTCACCGGTCAGGATCGGCATGGCGTCCTGGGCGACCGAGACGAGCAACGTCAACAGCGTGACGACCGTGAAGGCGAGCGTGGCCAGCAGGGCACCACGGAAGATCGTTCCCGATGCGTCCATGCGCTT
>JBFIHN010000034.1:0-14351 GCA_041601775.1 Acidimicrobiales bacterium | reverse complement strand
CCGTCGTCACCGCCACCCCCGCCGTTGCCACCCCCGCCGTCGTCCCCGCCACCGTCGTCGTCACCGCCACCGTCGTCGTCCCCGCCACCGTCGTCGTCGCAGTCGTCGCCCGCGCACACCTGATCGCCGATCGCGTCCTGCAAGCTGGTCTCGGCGCCCTCGCCGAAGTCCCCGAAGTAGTCCCCGATGCAGTCGACGCCGATCTCGCCGACGCAGTTGCCGATGCCATCGCGGAAGCCGTCCATCATCGGCTGCGCCTTGGCCGGCGTTCCCGCCTCGACCGAGCCGGCGTGAGCCTGGCCGAGCTCGGTCACCAGCGCCACGCCGCCTTCGGGCGACGCCGCGTAACGGATCCGCTGCTCCTGCGTCCGCGCGAGGAACAGCTCGACACCCGTCGGTGGCGCGTCGTCACCGTCGGGCCCGTAGGTGTGAGCGAACGTGTACTGCATCACCAGCGGGTCGCCCGGCTGGAGCTGGTCCTCGATGGCGGTGAGGTCGACACGGACCTGATCGTCGTCGTCGATCGGCGGGGTGTCGTCGGCCGCCGGCGTCCCGATGACCATGATCGCCTCGAGGTCGCCCCGCCGGGCGATGCCCGCAACGGCCTCGACGTCGTCGCGGGTCGAACCATCGCCGTCCACCAGGTACGGCTCGAGCGCAGGCCACGCGAGGAACTCCGTGCCGCCGCCCAGCGCGACCGGATCACCGAGATCGGCCGCGGTCTCGAGGATCGCCGGAGTGAGGTCGATCACCTCGCCGGCGAGGTCGACGGTCGAGATCCGCTCGTAGATCCAGATGTCCTGGTAGCGGACCGGGGCCGCTGACCCGTCGGCCTCGACGGTGTCGGCGGGTGCCGGCGTCGCCTCGTCGTCGTCGCCGGAGCACCCGGCGGCAACGAGCGCCAGTACCGCCAGGGCCCCGCCCCCGGCCCTCCGGAGGTTGCCCATCGTCGTCTGCGTCCGCGCCATCATCAGCTCCACCTCGTGGCCGTCCCGGTGCGATGATGCCGGGCGACGCCGGCCACGGACACCGCGACCACTACTCATTACGCGGCGGCGCGCTACTCATCTGCGTCGACGACCGTCCCGCCCGGCCCCACCCGTAGGCTGGACGGCCATGGATTCCGAGCGTCTCTACTTCCGCCAACTGCTGGCCGGGCGGGACTTCGCCCAGAGCGACATGATCGCCAGGCAGATGGTCAACTTCGTCTACCTGGTGGGCGATCGGGAGACCGGCGAGGCGATGGCGATCGATCCCGCCTACGACATCCAGGGGCTGCTCGACGTCGTCGCCGCCGACGGGATGACCCTCACCGGCGCCCTCGCCACGCACTACCACCCCGACCACGTGGGTGGGGACATGATGGGCCACGGCATCCAGGGAGTCGCCGAGCTCCTCGAGCTGCACCCGGTCCCGATCCACGTCCAGGAGGACGAAAAGCCCTGGGTCCAGCGGGTCACCGGCGCCAGCGACACCGACCTGGTCACCCATGTCTCCGGCGACACCGTCATGGTCGGCGAGATCCCGGTCGAGTGCATCCACACCCCCGGACACACCCCGGGCAGCCAGTGCTTCTTCGTCGACAACAAGCTCGTCGCCGGCGACACCTTGTTCCTGGAGGGCTGCGGCCGCACCGACCTCCCGGGTGGCGACGCCGGCCAGCTCTACGAGTCCCTCACCCAGAAACTGGCCAAGGTCCCGGGCGACGCCACGCTGTTCCCCGGCCACCTCTACTCGGCCGAGCCGTCGGCCGACATGGACTACGTCCGCCGCTTCAACATGGTGTTCCAACCGGAGGACAAGGACACGTTCCTCCGCATGTTCGGCCGGTGACGATCGTCCGCCCGGCGACTGTTGCCGACCTACCGGCGATCGTCGACATCTACAACGGCTCGGTGACCACGACGGCCACGTGGTCGGAGACACCGCAGACGCTCGACGAACGTGCGGCATGGTTCACGGCACGCGCCGCCGCTGGCCACGGGGTCTTCGTCGCGGACGACGACGGTGCGGTCGTCGGGTTCTCGGCGTACGGCGAGTTCCGCAACCCGCACTGGACCGGCTATCGCTACACGGTCGAGAACACGGTCCACGTCGGCGCTGGCCACGAGGGTCGTGGCGTCGGCCGGGCGCTGATGGAGGCGCTCATCGACCACGCAACCAGCGCGGGCATGCATGTCATGGTCGCCGCCGTCGACGCCGAGAACGAGGGATCGGTGACCTTCCACGAGACGTTGGGGTTCACGGTGGTCGGCCGCATGCACGAGGTCGGCCGCAAGTTCGACCGCTGGCTCGACCTCGTGCTGCTCCAACGACGCCTCGACTGACCGCGCACCCCATTCTCGACGTCACGGACGTCGGCCCCCGACGCTCTCGGCGTCGAGATGGCGCTCGAGGCCGTCGAGCACCACGTCGAGGCCGAAGTCGTACTCGTCTCCGAAGTCGTAGCCGGGCTGCATCACCCTCCCGGACGCGAACTCGACGAGGTGCGGATAATCGCCAGGGGACATCTCGGCCAGCATCGACTCGGCCAACTCGGCCGTCTGGTCTCCGGTGTCGAAGGGCAACGTCGCCTCCTGCATGGCGAAGCCGTAGGTGTAGGCATCGAGCAGCGCGACGGCGTGACCGGTCAGCTCGAGCGAGAATCCGCTGGCGCGCAAGCACCCGAGGACCGCGTCGAGATGGGTGAGCGTCGCCGGACCCGGCGAGGTCCGTGACTCGACGAGGGCGATCGCCCACGGGTGCATCCGCAGCACCGCGCGGGCCGAATGGGCTCGACGCCGCATCGCGACCTTCCAGTCGTCGTCGACCGCGGGCAGGTCGAACTCGGCGAAGACCCGATCGACCATGCCGTCGAGGAGGTCGTCGCGGTTGACGACGTGGTTGTAGAGCGACATGGCCTCGACGCCGACGGCCTCGCCGAGCCTGCGCATGCTCATCGCGGTGACCCCGATCTCGTCCGCGAGCGCGACGGCGGCTCGCAGCACGCGCTCCCGATCGAGACGAGGGCGGGGGTCGGTCGATGGCATCGCGCGTTCCTCCGGGTCGACGGTTGACGAACTTACACCATAAGTGTTACCACTTACAGCGTAAGCATCCCGGAGGAGGCGAAGCCCATGCAGACCGAGACCCCCGACACCGCACCCCCCACGGCCACGATGCGGGCGGTGCGACAGGACCGCTTCGGCACCGTCGCTGCCGATGTCTGGTCCATCGCCGACGTCGCCGTGCCGAGCGTCGGCCCCGACGAGGTCCTCGTCCGCGTGCACGCCGCCGGCGTCGACCGCGGCGTGTGGCATCTCATGGCCGGGCTGCCCTACGCCGTGCGCGCTGCGGGTTTCGGCATCCGGAAACCGAAGCGGACCGTCCCCGGCATGGACCTGTCGGGAACGGTCGCCGAGGTGGGCGACGCGGTCAGCGACTTCGCCGTCGGGGACGAGGTGTACGGCGTCGGGGTCGGGGCGTTCGCAGAGTTCGCCGTGGCCAAGGCCGCGAAGCTCGCACCCAAGCCGGCCTCCCTCGACCACGAGCACGCCGCTGCGGTGGCGATCTCCGGGCTCACCGCGCTCCAGGCCGTGCGGGACCAGGCGAACGTCGCGTCGGGTCAGCGGGTCCTGGTCGTCGGCGCATCCGGCGGCGTGGGTTCGTACGCGGTCCAGGTCGCCAAGGCCTACGGCGCCGACGTCACCGGTGTCGCCAGCACGGCCAAGGTCGACCTGGTGCGATCGCTCGGCGCCGACCGTGTCATCGACTACACGACCACCGACTTCACCGACGGTCCGTCGCGCTACGACGCGATCATCGACACCGGCGGGAACCGTCGGCTCGAGCACCTCCGCCGGATCCTCGTCGACGACGGCACGCTCGTGATCGTCGGCGGCGAGGGCGGCGGCCGCTGGATGGGCGGAACCGATCGGCAGCTGCGAGCGATGGCGCTGTCGCCGTTCGTGTCCCAGAAGCTCGGCACGTTCATCTCGTCGGAGAACAGCGCGGACCTCCGCGAGCTCAACGAGCTGATCGACGCCGGGAAGGTGACTCCCGCCGTCGACCGGGTCCTCCCACTCGAACGAGCGGCCGAGGCGATCGACCTGCTGACCGACGGGCGGGTCGCCGGCAAGATCGTCCTGCGCATCGATTGACCACGACACCATCCCGGCACGGGCAGAGTGCCCGTCGACGGCGATACCGTCGTGCCGTGCGCAGCGACCCCATCCTCGACGTCGACCTCCTCGCCTTCGAGAACGGCGACCGCAGCGCCCGGCGAGCCGTGGTCGACGGCGTCATGCGGAGCCTGGCCACCGGGTTCGTCTTCTGCGACACCGACCTCTCCGAGACCATGCTCGACGACGCCTACGGCATGCTCGAACAGTTCTTCTCGCTGGAGCAGGCGGTCAAGGACCGGACCATCGCGCCCGGTACCCATGGCCAGGCCGGCTACACCGGTCTGCTGGTCGAGACCGCGGCGACGTCCGACGTGCCCGACTGGAAGGAGATGCTCAACTGGGGTCCGACGATCCCCGAGGGTCATCCGATGCGACGCAAGTACCCGCACCGCTTCCACGACCCGGTCCTGCCCGAGGCGGCCGTGCCCGGCATCACTGCGGTGTTGACCGCGTTCCACGACCAGGTCTTCGACCTCCAGCGTCGCTTCCTGCGCATCGTCGCCACGGGGCTCGGCGCCCACGAGGACTTCTTCGACCCGCTCCTCACCGACGGCCCGGTCCTGAACCGGGCGATCCGGTACCCGCCGATGTCGTCGGCGCCCCCGGCCCCCGGCGGGGAGGGCCCGGCTCCGCACGTCTGGGCCGGCGCACACGCCGACATCAACCTCACGACCGTGCTCCCACGAGCGACGTCGAAGGGCCTGCAGGTCGAGACCGGAGCCGATGGCGAGTCCGTCTGGGTCGACGCTGCACCGCCCGAGGGGCACGTCATCGTCAACACCGGGATCATGCTCGAGCGGATCTCGAACGGGATCGTCCCCAGCGGCTGGCACCGAGTGGTGGCCGACCCCGACCACGACGGCGAGCGGTACTCGGTCGTGCAGTTCTGCCACCCGACACCGTGGACGATCCTCGCGCCCCTCCCCACGTGCGTGACGCCGGAGCATCCGGTCCGCTACGCCGGCATCGAGGCCGCCGACCTGCTCGACCAGGTGTTGTACGAGATCAACCTGGTCGAGGACGCACGCCGCGTCGACTGACGCCGCGCGCTGGCCGGAACCACGCGCCGTGGAACCAGGCGCCGGTGACGAACGTCGGATCCCCGTGAGACACCTCCGCTGGCTGCTCGTCGCCGTCACCCTCTGCGTCACCGCGTGCGCCGACGACGGCACCCCGGTCGCCACCGACGACGACGGCGACACGACGACCCCCACCGCAGCCGTCTACACCACCACCGCGACCGTGCTCGAGGGGCCCGACCACGGACCGCAGCTGTGTCTGGCGGGCGTGGCCGAGTCGTACCCCCCGCAGTGCAGCGGACCCGACATCGTCGGCTGGGACTGGTCGTCGCTGGAGGCGGAGTCGGCCAGCGGCACGACCTGGGGGGACTTCACCGTCGTCGGGACCTGGGACGGCGACACGTTCACGCTCACCGAAGCGCCCACCGACGCGGTGTACGACGACACGGCCACCACGGACGACCTCGCCACCCCGTGCGACGAACCGGCGGACGGCTGGCGCGTCGTCGACGCAGCCACGGCGACCGACGAAGGCCAACAGGCCGCCGTCGCCTATGCACAGGCGCAACCCGACTTCGCCGGGCTCTGGGTCGACCAGTCGATCAACCCGTCGTCGGACGAACTCGGGTTGAACGACCCGACGAAGCTGGTCCTCAACGTCCGCTTCACCGGCGATCTCGACCGCCACGAGACCGCACTCCGATCGCGTTTCGGGGGCGCCCTGTGCGTCAGCGAGGCGGAGCGGACCGAGGCAGAACTCCGGACCATCCAGGCCGAGGTCTTCGCATCGGTCGACGCGCTCTCCGCGTCGACCGACATCGTCCGAGGGGTGGTCGAGATCGGCGTCGTCGTCGTCGATCCATCGGTCCAGGCCGAACTCGACGAGACCCATGGCCCCGGCGTGGTCGAACTGGTGGGCGCGCTCCGACCGATCTCCGAGCAGCCGTAGGAGGTGACCGGGGAACCGACGACGAATCGTTGGGGGTGACCATCGCCGATCCTGCGCCCGCCCTGGACGCTCCTCGCCGGAATCGACGCCGCTGGCTGTTGCTCGGCTTCGCCATCACCGTCGCCGTGTTCCTCAGCCAGTCGGGCCTCACCGACATCTTCGGGGACGAGGAACGCCTCAAGGAACTGGTCGACGAGGCCGGCTGGCTCGGACCCGTGCTCTACACGATCGCCTTCACGGTCCTGGTCCCCTTCGGCGTCCCCGGACTCCTGCTCATCCTCCCCGCCGTGGTCATCTTCCCGGCCCCCGTGGCCATCGCCGTGTGCCTCGTCGCCGGCTACCTGTCGTCGGCCGCCGGCGTGTGGTTCGCCCGCACGGTCGGACGGGAGACGGTCGAGGCCAAGATGCCCCCGAGCCTGCGGAAGTGGGACGAGCGCATCGCCCGGCGGGGGTTGCTCGCGGTCATCGGCCTCCGGGTCGTCCTCAACCTGGCAGCGCCGGCGGACTGGCTCCTCGGCCTCTCGTCGATCCCGACCCGCACGATCGTCATCGGCACCGGCGTCGGCCTGATCCCGCCCACGCTCCTCTACGTGGTGGCCGGCGGCGGCATCATCGACCTCATCCTCTAGGTTGCCCGGATGGCCGAGAACCTCGATGAGAAGCCCCACGTCTACGTCCCGCCGGGCGAGATCCCACCGATCAAGTTGATGATCGAGGACCTCGTCGAGGGCGACGGCCCGGTGGCCGCCAGCGGTGACTCGGTCGACGTGCACTACGTCGGCGTGTCGTGGAAGACCCGCCAGCAGTTCGACGCCAGCTGGGACCGCAACGAGAAGTTCAGCTTCCGTCTGGGTGCCGGCATGGTCATCTCGGGCTGGGACGAAGGCGTCCAGGGCATGAAGGTCGGCGGACGGCGACGCATGGTGCTCCCGCCCGACAAGGCCTACGGCAAGCAGGGCGCTGGCGGCGTGATCGGCCCGAACGAGACCCTCGTCTTCGTGGTCGACCTGCTCGCGGTGAGCTGACCGCAACCCGCTCAACTACGCGGGGCGGGCTGCCGATGAAGGGTGCAGGCCGGTGGACGGGATCCGTCGGCACACGCCGCACCAGTCCGACGCACCACGAGGCCCGCATGCCGATCGACGCCCGCTCGTTCTCCACCCGTCCCACCCCACGTTCTCGCCCGACGCGCAGCCTGGCCGTCGCCGTCTGCGGCGCCATGCTCGCGTCGTTGGCCGGCATCGCCGCGCTCACGGTCGACGATCGACCCGCCGGGGCGGCACCCGCTCCGGCCGCAGCACCGACGGCGGCGGGCTGCGCCATCAGCCCGCCGTCGGGCAGCTTCGCCCAACCGGTGGAGTGGTCGGCCGGCCACGCCCGCGTCTGGCGGCTCTACCAGGCGTTCTTCCTCCGCCAACCGGACGCGCAGGGGTTCGACTACTGGCTGCGCGTGCGTTCGCAGGGCGCAACGCTCTCGCAGATGGCCACCACGTTCGCCAACGGTCCCGAGTTCGAGGCTCGCTACGGCAACCTCGGCAACGCCGCGTTCGTCGACCTCGTGTACCGCAACGTGCAGTGCCGCGCCCCGGAGGCCAGCGGCCGCAGCTACTGGCTCGGCCTGTTGAACCGGGGCCAGATCACCCGCTGGGACCTGATGATCAACTTCGCCGAACTGCGCGAGTACATGACGAGGACGGGCACCTGCCACAGCATCTACCCGGCCGAGGACTCCTACGTCCCCAGCTGCCCCGGTCTCGCTCGCCGTCCGCTGTCGCAGGCCACGTTCTCCCGTGACGGATACCAGGCGATCGACGCCGGCGTCGCTCGTGTCGGCGGCGGTGGAGGCGGCTACCGCGGCGTCCTGGTCGACTACCGACGAGGCGTGGTGTCGACGGGGCACGATCGCTGCGCGGTCGCCTCGATCAACGCCAACTGGACCGTGGCGGCGGAGAAGGACCGGCCGAACCCGTCGGCGCTCGGCCTGGGGGTCGTCGACGGTCGCCATGTGAAGGGCTCGGCCGACCGTTCCGACCGAGGCGTCATCGGCCTCCGGTTCGACGCCGCACCCACCAACGTCCGCGAGACCTGGCCGGGGAATGCGCCGAGCTCCAGCGACACCCGGCTGTCCAGCGTCCTGTGGCACCAGGGCGTCGCCTCGCTCGAGTCGTGGCATGCCGCGGCCGAGACCTCGCCCTACCTCCAGCAACTCGCCCCGCAGGAGATCGTCGCACCACACGAGTGGGTGTGGGCCGCCGCCGGTATCCCCGTGCGCGTCGACGGGCAGACCGATCCGGACTTCTCGGCCAGCTACTTCCGCGATCCGTACACGTACCAGACCCTGCGCCACTCCTTCGTCGCCTTCGACCAGGACTCCGGTCGGATGATCTTCGGCGCCACCGACAACCTCGACATCCGTGATCTGGCGCGTTGGGCGGAGCAGTCCGGCCACGAGGACCTCGTGGTGTTCGACGGTGGCGCATCGACCGAGTTCAACGTCGGTCGGGCCCCCGTGGTCAGCAGCACCTCGCGTGACCTGCCGGTCTGGCTGGGCATCGGCTGCTGATCCGCAACGCGAACGCGCGGCAGTCGCAGGTTCTGGCTGTCACCGCCCCTCGATAGCGTCGACAGGATGCACCTGGGGCCACGACTCGAAGCGACGTTCGTCGCCGGGGCCGTGGGCCGGGACGGTTCGGTGGCCTTCTGGGACCCCGAGGTCGAGCATTCCCCGGCCGCGACCCCCCTGACGCTGGTGTTGGCCGACGGCCCCACCGAGGTGCCGGTCGAGTTGGTCCCGGTCGCCGAGTTGATCGGCCCGCTGGCCTCGCTCGCCGCCGACGACGACGTCCGCCCCTCGGTCCGTGCCCTCTCGGTCGCCACCCGACTGGCGCTCGACCTCATCAGCCGAGGCCGGCTGCTCCCCTCTGCCGCTCGTGATGGCGCCGACACCTGGCGCATCGGGCCACTCGACGTCGACGATCGGACCCGGCTCACCCAGTTGGCCGAGGCACTGCCGCCCCAGCTCCACGCCCTCCCGACCGACGTGCCCGGCCGCATCGTGTCGCCCCACGTGGCCACGACCACCTACCTCGACGCGGTGGCCGACGCGTTCGTCCGCACCTCGTCGGCGCCGGCCATGTCGGGGTCCGACGCCTTCGCAGCCCAGACGACGACCGACGTGACCGCCGTCGAGTCCTGGCTCAGTTCGGTCACGGCCGGCACCGGCGGCGACACGATGCTCGGCCTGCGCGTCGAACTCCCGAAGCCCAAGCCGCGACCCGACGACGAAGACGAAGCCGGCGTCGACCCATTCGAGGACCCCGACCCGTTCGAGCATCCCGACATCGAGTTCGAACCGGTCCGGTGTGTGCTCCAGGTCCAGAGTCGGGTCGACCCGAGCCTGGTGCTCGATGCATCGCAGCTCTGGACGGCACCCGACGCCGTGATCGCCCGGTTCGGCACCGACGTCGAGACCGACCTGCTGCTGACCCTGCGCCGAGCCGCGTCGGTGTGGCCGCCCGCGGGTCGGCTCCTCCAGGAGTCGACACCCGAGGAGCTCGAACTGACCGACGAGGAGGTCGAAGCACTCTTCGGCCCGGTGGCCGACGATCTCGCCGCCGCCGGTCTCCCGGTGCTGTGGCCGTCGGAGGTGTTCGCGGCGATCGAGCTCCGACCGGTCGTCGGCACGGCGCAACCAGAGGCAGTGAGCAGCAGCGGCCTCGACCTCGACTCCATCGGCGAGGTCCGCTGGGATGCCACGGTCGACGGCGCCGGGCTGACCGAGAGCGAGCTCCTCCAACTGGCGCAGGCGAAGCGGCCGGTCGTCCGGCTGCGTGGACGCTGGGTCCGGGCCGACCCGGCTCGGCTGAAGAAGCTCAACGAGCGCACCGAGGTCGGCCTCGGCGACGTGCTCGCGGCCGCGCTGTCGGGCACGGTCTCGGTCGACGGTCATGCCGTCGACGCCGAGCTCACCGGCCCGCTCGTCGACCTCGCCGAACGGCTGCACCGGGTCGACGCCGTGCGCGCCCGCGAGATCCCTGCCGACCTCGACGCCGACCTCCGTCCCTACCAGCAGCGGGGGTTGGCGTGGCTGGCCGAGATGGCCGACCTCCGCCTCGGTGGCGTCCTCGCCGACGACATGGGTCTGGGCAAGACCATCCAGGTGCTGGCGCTGCACCTCCTGCGCCGCGGCTCGGGCCCGACCCTGGTCGTCTGCCCGGCGACGTTGATGTCCAACTGGGAGCGGGAGGCCGCCAAGTTCACCCCCGGCGTCGACGTGCGGCGCTACCACGGGACCGGACGCAGTCTCGACGACGTGATCGCCGCCGGCGCCGACAACGAGGGCATCATCGTGTGCACCTACGGGATCGCCCGTCGCGACGCGGCGCTCCTGGCCGAGGTCCCCTGGGGGTTGGTGGTCGCCGACGAAGCCCAGGCCATCAAGAACCCGATGTCGCGCACCGCCCGGGCGATGCGGACCATCCCGTCGACGGCGCGGTTCGCGCTGACGGGCACCCCGGTCGAGAACCGTCTGTCCGACCTGTGGGCGCTGCTCGACTGGACCACACCCGGTCTGCTCGGGAAGCTCGACGCCTTCCAGCGCGAGGTCGCGACACCCATCGAGCGCGAGCGCGACGAGGAAGCGACCGCCCGCCTGTCGGCCATCGTCCAGCCGTTCCTGCTCCGTCGACGCAAGACCGACCCCCACATCGCACCCGACCTCCCGCCGAAGACCGAGACCGATCACTTCGTCGGCCTCACCGTCGAGCAGGCCACGCTCTACAAGGCCGTGGTCGACGAGTTGAAGGACGACGTGGAGGACGCCGAGGGCTTCGACCGCAAGGGGCTGGTCCTCAAGCTGCTCACCGCGCTCAAGCAGATCTGCAACCACCCGGCGCAGTACCTCGGGCAGGACACCCCGCTCGTCGGTCGGTCGGGGAAGCTGGATGCAGCCTCCGACCTGTTGTCGGTCATCGTCGACGAGGGCGACGCCGCCTTGGTCTTCACCCAGTACGTCCACATGGGCCATCTCCTCTCGGCCCACCTCGACACCCTGGGCATCGAGTCGCAGTTCCTCCACGGGTCGGTGCCGGTCGGACAACGCGAGCAGATGGTCGACCGTTTCCAGGCCGGCGACGTCCCCGTGTTCGTGATCTCCCTGAAGGCGGGCGGCACCGGCCTCAACCTCACACGGGCCACCCATGTCTTCCACTACGACCGCTGGTGGAACCCCGCGGTCGAGGACCAGGCCAGCGACCGGGCGTGGCGCATCGGCCAGGACCGACCCGTCCAGGTGCACCGCATGGTGTGCGAGGGGACGCTCGAAGAACGCATCGCCAAGGTGCTCGAGACCAAACGCGCCCTGGCCGACTCGGTGATCGTCGGCGGCGAGACCTGGGTCTCGGAGCTGAACGACGACGAACTCTGGGCCCTCATCGACCTGGGCGACGAACAGCAGGGCGAGCGGTGAGCGGGGCGTTCGGGGCGACGTGGTGGGGGCAGGCGTGGATCGACGCGCTCGAGGGCATCGCCGGTGGGTCGACGGGACGACTCAGCCGCGGCCGGACCTATGCCCGCCAGGGCCGGGCCGAGGACCTGATCATCCGACCGGGGGCGGTCACCGGCTTCGTGCAGGGGTCCGAACCCGAGCCGTACGAGGTGTACCTCGACGTCCGCGAGTTCCGCGACGACGAGTGGGAAGCGGTCTTCGACGCCATCGCGGCCAAGGCCGGCCACGCGGCCGCGCTGCTGGACGGCGAGCTCGACCCGGGAGTCGTCGAGGACACCGCCGCCATCGAGGTCGAACTCCTCCCCCGCGCCCGCGATCTGCGGACCGCGTGCTCGTGCCCCGACGACGTCGACCCGTGCAAGCACGCCGCCGCAGCCTGTTATCTCGTGGCCGACGCGCTCGACGCCGACCCGTTCGTGTTGCTGTTGTTGCGCGGCCGCCGGCGCGACGAGGTGCTCGACGGTGTTCGGGCCCGCCGCGGCGGCGACACCACCATCGACGCGACGGGAGCCGAGGACGGCGCCGTGGACGAACCCGACGGGGTCGACGCGGCCGAGGCATGGGCCCGCGCACCGGTCGAGTTGCCCTCGGTGCCGCTCGTGGCCAACGCACCGAGTCGTCCGGCAGCCTGGCCGAGCGAGCCGCCGGCCCACGCGCCCTTCGACGGCCACGGCCTGCGCGCGCTCGTCGCCGACGCCGCCCGCCGGGCCTGGGAGCTCTGCGCCGGCGCCACCGACACCGGTCTGGCGTTGGACGAACGCTCCGACCTCGCTCGTCGCGCCGTCGACGCGTCGCCGCTGCAGCGCGACCAGCTCGCGCTCCGCAGTGGCATACCCGCCGTCGAGCTCGACGTGTTGGCCACGGCATGGAAGATGGCAGGGGCCACGGGCGTCCGTGCCAACGACGAGCCCCGTTGGACGCCTCCTCCGCTCGAGATGGCCGCGGCCCGGGATCTGGTGATCGACACCGGCTTCGCCGAGCGACGGGTGCACGTGGGAGGGAACCGGGTCACGGCCGAGGGCCGCCTGCAGTTCCGACGCAGTCACGACGGCCTCTGGTACCTGTTCTCCAAGGCATCGGGACGGTGGGCCATGGCGGCCCCTCCCGAGGCCGACGTCGAGGACCTGCTCCTCCGCGACCTGCGCGACTGATCCGCACCCGCCCTCCGGCATCGAGCGCTGCCGTAGGGTCCGGCGCATGGCACTGATGGACCCGACGGACCTGCCCTTCGTCGTGATGGAGGCCCGCGAGCGACCGATGCACGTCGGCGGGCTGCAGCTGTTCACGACGCCCGACGGCGCCGACTGGGACTACCTGCGGAACATCTACGAGGCCGCGCTCACCGACCCCCACGAGCTGCATCCGCTCCTCTGCCGGCGGCCGGGGCGCACGCCGCTGATCGGGCGGGTCCAGTGGGAGGTCGACCACAGGATCGATCTCGGCTATCACGTCCGCCACACCGGCCTGGCCCGACCCGGCCGCATCCGCGAGCTGCTCGAGGTGGTGGGTCGTCTCCACGGGACGCTGCTCGACCGCAATCGACCGCTGTGGGAGGCCCACCTGATCGAAGGGCTCGACGACGGCCGGTTCGCCGTCTACACCAAGATCCACCACGCACTCGTCGACGGCGTCTCCGCGATGCGCATGCTCTCCGACTCCCTCTCGACCGACCCCGACGAGCGCGACATGCCCCCGCCGTGGGCGGCGCGGTCCCGTACCCGCGAGGCGGGGTCGGGGTCCGGGTCCGGGTCCGGTCCGGGGTCCGGCATCCCCGGCTGGCAGGACCTCGCGGCCGGCGCGCTGAACGCCGCCTCGTCGCTGGGACGGTTCGGCTTCGACCTGGCGGCCACCGGCGGCCGTTTCACCGACACCATCCGCGACGGCCTCGACCACCATGCCTCGGTCCTGCCGTACCAGGCACCGCAGACGATGCTCAACGTGCCGATCACCGGCGCCCGCCGCTTCGCCGCACAGTCCTGGGACCTCGGCCGTGTACGCGCTGCAGGCAAACATCTGGGCGGCACGCTCAACGATGCGGTCCTGGCCATGTGCGGCGGCGCGCTCCGCCGATACCTGGCGAGCCAGCACGCGCTGCCGGACACCCCGCTGATCGCCATGGTGCCGGTGTCGCTCCGCACCGCCGATGACCGCTCCGGGGGCAATGCCGTCGGTGTCATCCTCGCCAACCTGGCCACGCACACCGACAGTGGCGCCGAACGCTTCGCGCTGGTGAAGGCCTCGATGGACGCGGGCAAGGCCCGGTTCGAGGGGCTCTCGCAGGGACAGATCATGGCGCTGTCGGCCATCTCGTTCCTCCCGATGGCGACCGGGCCGCTGTTCCGCTTCGACTCCTTCCGTCGACCGCCGTACAACATCACGATCTCGAACGTGCCCGGCCCGCCGGAGACCCGCTACTGGAACGGTGCCCGGATGGACGGTTCGTACCCGGTGAGCATCCCCATGGACGGCCAGGCACTCAACATCACCCTCTCGAGCTACGACGGCTCGCTCGACTTCGGCCTCATCGGTGATCGCAACGCCGTGCCGCATCTCCAGAACCTGCTCGAGCACCTCGAGGAGTCGCTGGTCGAACTCGAAGAGGCCTGAGGATTCGGCGGTCGTCCCGCACCGGCCTCCGGACGCCACCCAGGCCCCCGCTGCCCCCGCTGCCCGCAACGTACCGATCGGTACGTTCCCTGACGTTTCCGTCGCGG